>JAYVBN010000430.1:0-5614 GCA_043750455.1 Bacteroidia bacterium
TCCAACTCTTCGTGATATTGAAAAGATTTCTTTGAGCAGTGCCTCCTGCTGAATTCCGTGCTTAAGGGATTCTTTGCGAAGTTCCTCGATCTGTTCTGAATGCTTCAAAATTTGTTCAGAATGCTTGATGAGCACATCATAAGCCAAATCCATTCGTTCCAGAGTCTGGTCTGTCTTTTTAAGATATTCTGACAATAATTCTAATATTTTGTCTTCAGATTTCATTAAACGAAAGTTAAATATAAATCTTAAAATTTCAAGGTAAAGACCGTCTTAACTTCTGGCTCTGATGTTACGGTGATAAGCCCGTTGTGCAATTGCATGATTTGTCTCGAGAGAGCAAGCCCAATGCCAGACCCTGTTTTTTTTGTAGTGAAAAAAGGAATAAAAATTCGGTTCAACGCTTCTTTGATAATTCCAGATCCGTTGTCGGCAACTTCAATGATCACCGCACTATCTGAATATTTGCCCACCAATTCAATTTTAGCATTCACCTTGTGATACAATGCTTCGATGGCATTCTTAAGGAGGTTGATCAGTACTTGTTCAATCATTTCTTCATCTACCTGTATGGTCAAATACTCGGATTCGCATTGCCAGGAAAAATCAATTGATGTTTTACGCAGTTCCGGCTTCATTAACTGAGCCACCTTTTCAAGAAGGTCTTTTAATCTTACCGTTTTTATTTTAGGTTGAGGCAACGAGGTGTATTCGCGATAAGCATCAATAAATTTAATCAGGCCTTTGCTTCTGCTTTCGATTGTGCTAAGCCCTTCCCGTAGATCCTCAGCCCCCTCATTTTTTAGTTCGTAGTGATCTACTTTTTGAATTAATTCAGAATCTAATATCTCGCGTAAAGTGGAGGTAAGGGAAGAAATAGGAGTAATGGAATTCATGATTTCATGGCGCAGTACGCGCGTAAGGTTTTGCCACGCCTCCAGTTCTTGTTTTTGCAATTCAGTTTGAATGTTTTGAAGCGTTACTAACTTAACAGTGTTTCCACGAATTCGTAACTCTGAAGCCTGAATCGTCAATAGAAATTCATTCCCCACTTTATGTAATGCGCTTTTGCCAGGCTCAACATCTACAAGTGATTGATAGAATTTGGGATCTTTTTCTTTTAGCTCCTTAATATTTTTTAGGTTAGAAATTCCAATAAATCGTTTGGCATTGGCATTCATAAGTTGAAGATTCCCTTCGCTGTCAAATGATAAAATCCCAGTGCGCACCTGCTGAACTATGGTGTTCAGGTATTGCCAGTTTTCTTCTTTTTCGGAACGCGCTTTACGAAATGCCTCCAGTACTTCGTTGAAGGCTGTATTTAAATCTCTAAAACTTTTTCCGAGTTTGTTGTCAGATGCGAACCCTGAAATGAAATCCGAATATTTAACTGACTCCAAAAAACGCGTGAGTTTACGGTTGGTTTGTGAAGCAAAACGAAAGAGCTCTACTAACTGAGCGATAATAATTAATCCGGTAAGGCCAGCGGCAAAAATCATATTGGGCCTTGTGATCATATATACAAACAAAGACATGATCACCCCAATCAATACTACTCTAAAGGCTACCCGAAAACGAAAGTCATTTATGCCGAAAGCCATGAGTTGATTTGAAAATTCGATTATTGATCAATTTGAAAATTGGTGGCATTTCAAAGGTAACGCTTCAAGAACAACTTACGATGGGTTAAAATCTTTAAATCAGCTAATCTTCAAATCTTCAAATTATCAAAGTCCATGCTTTTCCAATCTTCTATAAAGGGAAGACCGTGTAAGTCCCAGCTCTGATGCGGCTTGTGTAATATTGCCGTTATATTTCTTTAATACCTTTCGAATGAGCAGTTTTTCCACTTCGTCAAGATTGTATTGATCCAAATTTAATTGCTGATCTGTTTCTTTAGGAACGGTAGCACTAAGATTAAAATCTTCAGGTTGTAAAACCGATGAGTTGCTAAGAATGATAGCACGCTCAAGGGAGTGTTGCAATTCTCGAATGTTGCCTGGCCAGGTATGTTTATTCATACGACTCATGGCAGCTTCACTTATTTTCGAAATATTCTTTCCGTATTTGGCTGAATAATGTTTCAAAAAGTGATTGGCGAGCAAAGGAATATCTTCCAGTCTATCATGAAGCGATGGTAATTCGATTTCAATGGTATTAATCCTGTATAACAGATCCTGGCGGAAGCGATTCTCCTTCACCATATCGTAAAGAGGCAAATTGGTAGCGCAGATCAGTCGAATATCGATTGATGTATCTTTGTTTGCTCCTACTCGACTTACTTTTCGATTTTGCAATACAGTGAGGAGCTTAGCCTGCAATGGCATGGAAAGATTTCCTATTTCATCAAGAAAGAGAGTGCCATTGTTTGCTAATTCAAATCTGCCCGGGCGATCTTCTTTGGCATCTGTAAATGATCCTTTTTTATGACCGAAGAGTTCACTTTCAAAGAGCGTTTCCGTAATCGAACCTAAATCAACACTAATGAATGATTCGTTTTTCCGCAGAGAGTTTCGATGAATAGCTCTAGCAATCAATTCTTTGCCCGTACCGTTTTCGCCCAGTATCAAAACATTCGCATCGGTTTGGGCTACGCGATCAATAGTTTGAAAAATGCGTTGCATGGATTGACTTTGGCCAATAATGTCAATATACTTTTCATTAATGACCTGATTGATCTCTTGATTCTTTATTTTAAGACTGTAAACCTCATCTCTTGATTCGCGCAAGCGCATAGCTGAATACAAAGTGGCCAATAGCTTTTCGTTCTCCCACGGCTTCAACACAAAATCAGTTGCTCCTGCCTTGATTGCCTTTACAGCCATTTGCACATCGCCATAGGCGGTAATTAAAACCACTACCGAAGACGGATCGATTTGAAGAATTTTCTCCAGCCAGTAATAACCTTCGCTTCCGCTGCTTACATCTTTAGTAAAATTCATGTCCAGCAGGATGACATCATAATTGTCATTGCTCATCAGTGAAGGTATGGCATCTGGGTTTTTTTCAATGTCAACTTGTGCGAAGTGACGCTTCAGGTGCATCTTCGCAGCTTTCAATAGATCTTCGTTGTCGTCAATGATCAGAATTTTTCCTTGCTTGGATTCAGACATAGATTATTCTTTATAGAAGGAGCATGTTCGTACGTGAACCTGCCTGTCCGCAGGAAGGCAATATTAGTACCGAAAAAGGAACCTTGAATTAAACCCATAATTTCGCAACTAGCCTTGTAAATATAAAGAATTCTTGTCCGTTACCGGACATGTGCGTTCAAAGTTGAACTAGAAATTAGCCGAAGAAAGCGTAAAGAGACATATTTTTAAGCTATTCCCTCGTTGGCACGCTTGTTGGCAATAGGCAGTCAGTCGTTAAAAAATGGTAATTGTCTTGAACGGGGTGACTCAATGGCTAGCCAACTATATCGATTAACTAATTACTAACAACGAATAGAGAATGGATAAGCAGCTTAAGAAGAAAACCTGGACGGTAAAGCGAATTGCTACATACGGTGGAATTGGATTGTTTGTAATTTTTGTATCCTACCAAATTCTTTTTGCCGATAGACGCTCGAAACTTAAAATTGAAAAGGATAAGATTACCATTTCTGAAGTAAAGAGAGGTGAGTTCAAAGAATACATTCCTCAAACCGGTATTGTAGAACCGAGCCGTACTGTATACCTCGATGCCATTGAAGGTGGAAACATAAAGAACGTTATTCGCGAAAGCGGTGCTATCGTGAAGAAGGGCGATCCAATCATTGAGATTTCCAATCTTAACCGAGAGATAGCCGTATTGCAACAAGAGGCGGACCTTGTTCAAAGCATTAACCGTTCGCGAGATACGCGTCTTGGCATTTTAACAAATGATTTGAATCAACGTCAAACATTGGCTTTGATTGATAACCAATTGGCTATTTTTCGTCCGCAGTATGAAAGACAAAAGGCCCTGCTTGCGAAGAACCTTATTGCAAAACAGGAATATGAGAGAACGGAAGCTGACTTCAAGTACAATTTGGAACGAAGAAAGTTTACCTATGAGGCCTATCAAAGAGATTCCTTGAGTAGGATTCTTTCCTTGCAGGACATTGATGTTTCTGAAAACAGGATGAAACAGAACCTGGTGTCAGTTCGAACAATATTGGATAACCTCAATATCAAAGCACCAATTGACGGACAATTATCAACGTCACATTGGGAAATTGGACAAGCGGTAAGCATGGGTCAGCGACTTGGCCAAGTTGATATTGTAGGCAGCTATAAAGTAAGAGTGCCCATTGATGAATTGTATTTCCCCAGGATTTCAACTGGCCTAAAGGCTTCCACGGATTATGCTGGCAAGACGTACAATCTAGTAATCAACTATATCTATCCGACCATCACTGCTGGCCGTTTTGAAGTGGACATGGATTTTGATGGAGAAACACCTCAAGGTATCAGAAGAGGTCAATCCCTTCGGATGAGAATAGAGCTCGGCCAATCTTCAGAAGAACTTTTATTAACGATGGGTGGATTTTATAAGGACACCGGAGGAAACTGGATCTTTATTTTGGATGGCGAGAACCGCGCGATAAAAAAAGAAATCAAGCTTGGGCGCAAGATGGGCAGCGAATACTTTGAAGTATTGGAAGGTTTGCAACCAGGTGATAAAGTAATTACCTCATCCTATGAGAATTTTGGGAACAACGAAGTTTTAATACTGAATTAATGCAACCATTTCAACTTTTGAGCGTCTAATAAAACGAAACCAGTAACCTTTTAAGAAACGCTGAGTATTTTGTAAGTCTATTTTAAAACTAAAACGAGCGATCAGCCATCTAACCTTAAACGCACATCAATATGATTAAATTAAAAAACTTAGAGAAAGTGTACACCACAGAGGAAGTGGAAACCACTGCCCTGAATAACATTAATCTAGAAATCAAAGCTGGAGAATTTGTAGCCATCATGGGTCCATCGGGTTGTGGTAAATCAACCTTGTTGAATATCCTCGGCTTATTGGATAATCCATCCGGTGGTGAATATCATTTTGGCGAGCACGAAGTAGCTAAATATTCGGAGCGTCAGCGTGCACAGTTGCGCAAAGGTTCTATTGGCTTTGTGTTCCAGAGTTTCAACCTAATTGATGAATTGACAGTATTCGAAAATGTTGAACTTCCATTACTCTATATGAAGGTACCCGCTGCCGAGCGTAAGCAACGAGTGGAAGAGGTATTAGAGCGCATGAACATTATGCACCGCAGAAATCATTTCCCGCAGCAGTTGTCCGGTGGACAGCAGCAACGTGTTGCTATATCACGTGCTATTGTAGGTAAGCCTAAAGTTATACTTGCCGATGAGCCTACAGGTAACCTGGACTCTGCCAACGGTGAAGAAGTGATGAAGCTCCTTTCTCAATTGAATGAAGAGGGAACCACCATTTTGATGGTAACTCACTCACCATACGATGCAAACTATGCCCACAGAATTGTGAACTTGTTTGACGGTAAAGTAGTAACAGAAAATATTAAAGAGCATTTCCACATATAAGTTAAAAGTTAAAAGAAAAAAGTTAAAAGGAAATCGGGTAGTGGGTATTTCCGAACACGATTAACTGATAACGATTAACATCTGCCAAA
>JAYVBN010000431.1:0-6518 GCA_043750455.1 Bacteroidia bacterium
CATGAGGCCTGGTTTTGTCCTAGAGCTTCGCTCGGTATTGTATAATTGTTAGGTTCAGCAAACGTGTCCCAAAACCCAAGTGGATTTTATGATTCAAAAGTAAACAAATCTGTCGTTCTCCAAACTCTTGATTAACTTCTAATTTTTTAGTAAGCAAATCAAATCTGGACAAGCTTTGCGAGACAATAAGTTCACACTACTTTTGTAAGCTTATCCCCTACCGATGAATGTAAACTTTACGCCAGGACCAAGTCAACTTTTTTATACCGTTGAAGGTCATACCCGGCAGGCTTTTAAAAGTGGTATCCCTTCCATATCGCATCGCAGTAAAGAGTTCGAAAGCATTTACGCTGACCTGAAAAATGGTTTGAATGAATTACTCGGCTTACCAACTGGCTTTCATATTTTCTTCACAGGATCAGCAACCGAAATCTGGGAACGATCTGTTCAAAATTTAGTAGAGAAGAACTCTGCGCATTTTGTTAATGGAGCTTTCTCAAAACGATATTTTGAAATTGCAGGCCAACTTGGTAAAGCTGCGCTTAAAGTAGAGGCACCTTTAGGCTCAGGATTTACCGACCCTATTACATTACCTGAGCAGACTGAACTCATCGGATTAACTCACAACGAAACAAGCACTGGCGTTTCATTGCCACTCACATTTATAAATAGTTTTAAAGAAAAATATCCTGAGGCTCTTATTGTAACCGATGCCGTCTCTTCCCTACCCTATCCTGATTTTGATTTCAACAAGATCGATTCAGTATTCTTCTCTGTTCAAAAAGGATTTGGACTTCCCGCGGGGCTTGGCGTGTGGATTGTAAATGAAAGATGTTTAGCCAAAGCTGAAAAAATTTCCAAAGCTGGTGGGGCAATTGGTACTTATCACAGTTTACCAACGTTATTGGCAAATGGAAAGAAGAACCAAACTCCCGAAACGCCAAATGTGTTGAGCATTTATCTTCTTAGCAAAGTAATACAGGATTTTAACAGAAGAGGCATTCAAATCATTCGCAAGGAAACAGAATACAAGGCAGCCATTCTTTATCAAGCATTAGAAGCGCACGGCCTGGCAAAACCTTTTGTTAAAGATAAAGCACATCGTTCTCAAACGGTTATTGTTGCCGAGTGTGGGGACAATACAGAAAAGATTGCCAAGAATTTAGCAAAAGTGGGTCTGCATGCAGGGGATGGATATGGTGAGAAGAAAAAGAGCCAGCTTCGTTTTGCCAATTTTCCAACCCATTCAAAAGAGCAATTTGAATTGTTGGTCGATACCTTAAGCACTATCTCCTAATGCCCCAAGTGCCCAATACCTATTGCCATTTTTTAAAAAGATCTGATTAAACCATTCACAACACTAATAGTCTAACCCACAGTTTGGAGACCTATTTATTTGGAAGACAAAGAACTTTTGCTAAAACTCCGCACTCCGGACACCCGGAATTATGGATTTAATATGCTTGTAAGAGCCTATCAGCAAAAGGTATATTGGCTCGTTCGCAAAATGGTAATTGACCACGATGATGCCAATGATTTGACGCAGGAAGTGTTCATCAAAATCCATAAAGCGATAGATAGCTTCCGCGAAGACTCACAACTCTATACCTGGATTTATAGAATTGCCACAAACGAATGCCTTACCTTTCTCAATAAAAAGAAAAGAAGGTTCTTTTTGCCGCTCGAAGATGTGAGTAAAGAACTAAGTTCCAAGATTGACTCAGCACCATACCTGACAGGGGACGAAATTCAGAAAAAACTGCAAAAGGCATTGCTTACGCTGCCCGACAAGCAACGGCTTGTTTTCAACATGAAATACTATGACGATCTTCCTTATGAAGACATCTCTGAGATAACTAAAACCAGCGTAGGCGCCCTAAAGGCCAGTTATCACCATGCTGTTAAGAAAATTGAAAATTATTTGTCAGTAGATTAAACTTTAAAGGACTTTATAAGTCAAATTGAAAAATGAAAAAGCTCGAAGACATACCAAAAAAAACCATTTTCGAAGTTCCTGAAGGATACTTTGACAAATTGCCTGGTGTTATTCAATCCAGAATTGCGGAGAAGAGCCCCGTTAGTGAACGGGCTTCTTATTTTGCTTTGTCTTTGCGATACGCTTTGCCTGCGATTGTACTGGTAGCTGCATCCATTTTTGTGTATCAGACCTATTACAACCAGCCCGCAGATGTGGAATCAATTCTGGCCTCGGTTGACAGCCAGGATCTTGTTGATTATTTGGACGAAGACGAAGTTTCAATAGAAGATATTTTGGAAGATGTGAATGCTGAGGAGATTAACCCTGACGAGTTGAATACAATGGAATTGGATTTTAGTGAAGTGGATTTATTGGAACTATCCGATGAATTTGAAAACGATCAATTATAAAATTATGAAGCGTATAAAAGAATTATACATGATGTTCTTACTTCTGTTACCCGTTTTAGGGTTTGCACAAGACGAACAGGAAATTGTTGCGCCTGATCCCAACGCGCGAAAAAAAATTGAAGCAGCTCGCATTGCGCTGATCTCGGAGCGAATGGGTTTAACGGTAGAACAGGCAGAAAAATTCTGGCCAGTCTATCATGAGTTTGCTGGCAAGCAGGGAGAACTTCGCCAACAACTAAAGGAAGCCCGCAGGCAAATAGATCCTAACACACCAGATCCAAAAAAAGACCAGGAAGTGGTTAATCTAGGGCTTCAAATTAAACAAAGAAGCCTTGACCTTGAAAAGGATTACTCTGGTCGCATGCTTAATGTTATTTCTGCGCAACAAATGCTAAACATGAGAAGTGCTGAAAAAGAATTTAACAGAATGGTGTTAAACCAACTTCAGCAAAGAAGAGTTAATCAACAGCGAAAAGAAAATTTTCGAGATAAAAACCAACAGTTAAGACAAAAACGCAATTAAACGTCCTTAGGAAATTTATTGAAGTCTGGAGTCCTCAGTTTTGGGTTTATTGTATGTTGTGTCTGTGGTCATAGTCAGCAGCAGAATACTACTATGTCGAATCAAAACATAATCGAATCAAATAAACCATCAACATCAGTAAACAAGAAATCGGCAACTGAAATACTCAACGAAGTAGAATCCCTGCTTACTCTTCAGGATTCTCTATATATTTTTAACCTGCTCGATAGTATGCTTTCAACCGAGTCAGTGGTAAGCAAAACTTCGCAAATGGCCATCCGGGTCGCCTACAACAGCAACATAGCTTCCACCGGAAGAACAATTGGCATAGATAAATTCGGATTGTCATCTGGTGTTTCCTACTTTCACAAAACAGGTTTGTATGCGGATGTTTCGGGATATTGGAGCACCGAATATGATCCTGACTATTATCTGACTATTGCCTCAGCCGGATATATGATATCCCCCGTGAAACGTTGGTCTCTACTAACCGAATATAATCGATTCATTTATACAGATACAGGGCCAGACATTGTGATTCCTTACACTAACAATATTGGTGTCAGCAACTTTTTTAATTTCAAGCCACTTGTCCTTCGGTTAGACTACTACTTCTATTTTGGCCAAAAGAATGCGCATCGGATCATGCCCGGACTGGGCTTAAGTTTTGAGAAAAGGAATTGGCAAGGTATAGACCGTATTCTGTTTTATCCCTATACAAATATCTTATTCGGCACAGAGGTTATAACCGAATATTTTCCTTACGAAACAACCCGGCTGGGAGCGCTTTACAGAGTGCGAAACGGATTGCCTCTTTATTACACAAAAGACAAGACTGTATTCGGTGATATGAATTATTCTTTCTCCGCACCTCTAAGTATCACGCTGAATAATTGGAATTTTCTCGTCAGTTATACCTACAATATTCCGAAAGCCTTACCGGGAGAAGAATTAGGACTTACCAATAGTGGCTACTTATCAGCGACTATAACGCGGTATATCGGGTTTAAGTAATTCAAGATTCAAAGTTCAAGATTTTAAAAAATCAATTTTGAATCTTGAATTTATATCGAATACTTTTGTTTCGCCCCAACTTTTAATACTTTTCAGGTCTAATATTGTCTGACATGAAATTGATCTTTACCCTCCCATTATTCTGTTCAATCATCTGTTCTTACGGCCAGGATTATCGTTGGCAACAACGGGTTGAGTACACTATGAATGTGCGGCTCGATGTAAGCACTCATAAGCTGATAGGCGATCAAAAACTAGTTTACTTTAACAATTCATCTGATACCCTATCAAAAGTTTATTACCACCTATACTTCAATGCCTTTCAGCCAGGAAGTATGATGGATGTACGTTCGCGGAATCTTCCTGACCCTGACCGAAGAGTGATGGATAGAATTTCAAAACTGAAAGAGAATGAAATTGGGTATCAGCACATCTTTTCGTTGAAGCAAGACGGCAAAGATGTTTCATTTCATATTGAAGGAACAGTTATGGAAGTAACACTGATCAAACCTATACTACCCAAAACAAAAGCAATATTTGAAATGAAGTTTGAATCGCAGGTTCCCGTACAGGTACGCAGATCCGGAAGAAATAACCGCGAAGGAATTGCTTACTCTATGACACAGTGGTATCCTAAAATTGCTGAATACGATTTCCAGGGTTGGCATGCTTACCAATATGTTGCTCGCGAGTTTCATAGTCCTTGGGGAGATTTTGATGTGAACATTACAATTGATCCGACATTCATAATTGGTGGAACAGGCAAACTTCAGAATCCCGATAAGATCGGATATGGATATCAGAAAGACGGAGCAATTTTTAAGAGACCTGCTGGTGAACTTACCTGGCATTTTATAGCCAAAGATGTCATTGATTTTGCATGGGCGGCAGACCCTGAATATACACACGACAAAGTGCAAGTGCCGAACGGGCCAGAGTTACACTTCTTCTATCAAAAAAATGAAAAGACTGTCGATGTCTGGAAAAAAATGGAAGATGCTGCTGTTAAAACATTTCAATATTTGAATGAGCAATTTGGAAAATATCCTTTCGACACCTACAGCATTATTCAAGGTGGCGATGGCGGTATGGAGTACCCCATGTGCACGCTCATTATGGGTGAAAGTGGTTTTAACGCTGTAGCGGGAACAATGGCACATGAAGTTGCACATAGTTGGTACCAAATGGTTCTGGCTTCAAATGAATCCCTTTATTCATGGATGGATGAGGGGTTTGCCGATTTTGCAAGTAGTGAAGCAGGAAGTTCAATCTTTGAGGAAAGTACTCCGCCACATGCAGGAAGCTATGCTGGGTATTTTGGTTTGGTCGCAAGTGGACTTCAGGAACCTATCAGTCAACATGCAGATCATTATAACAGTAACCGGGCTTATAGTACTGGCGCCTATTCTATGGGTACCGTGTTTCTTCATCAATTAAAATACCTGATCGGCACCGAAAATTTTTATAAAGGCATGAAGCGTTATTACAATACTTGGAAAATGAAACACCCTGAGCCAAATGATTTTATAAGGGTGATGGAAAAAACTTCAGGCTTACAACTTCATTGGTATCTCCGCTACTGGATCAGCACAACAAAGCGAATTGATTATGGAATAAGTACCATTGCTGAGCAGGATAATGCAACCTTTGTTACACTTGATCGCATTGGAGAATTCCCAATGCCAATAGACCTTGTTGTCACTTACGTGGATGGATCAAAAGAAATGCTTTACATACCCATGAATGAATTGATGGGCAACAAACCTGTTGAAGACACGGCTATACCGCGTGTAGATTTACCGACCTGGCCTTGGGTTCTTCCCAACTATACACTAAAGATCAGTCGAAAGGCAAGTGATATCTTAAACCTTGAAATTGACCCCAGTCAACGCATGGCGGATATCAACAGAAAAAATAATAAGGTAATTGTGGCGGATAGATTGAATGCATTTAAGGATACCACTAAATAAAGAATAGTAACTTGGTGATCGGTAATGGGTAATCGGTTTCGATTACTGATTACAGATTGCCGAATACCAATTATGATCCTCAACTACATCTGGGTAGGTTTTTTTCTAATTGCTTTTGCAGTTTCGCTTGTCAAGTTAATCTTCTTTCAGGATGTAGGTGTTTTTCCCGCCATGCTTACCTCAACGTTCGACATGGCCAAGACCGGCTTTGAGCTTTCGTTATACCTTACGGGAATAATGTCTTTATGGCTTGGCATCATGAAGATTGGAGAAAAGGGCGGCATTGTACCCATCCTCTCCAGGATAGTTGGCCCATTTTTCTCGCGATTGTTTCCAGAGATACCACGAAACCATCCAGCAACGGGCTCGATCATCATGAACTTCAGTGCCAATATTCTTGGTTTGGATAATGCTGCTACACCCCTTGGTTTAAAGGCCATGAAAGAAATGCAGGAACTCAATCCCGATAAGGAAACTGCGTCTAACGCCCAGATCATGTTTCTTGGTTTAAATACCTCAGGGCTCACTGTAATTCCTCTAGCCATAATAGTGGATCGCTCCATCTTAGGTGCTGCTAACCCAACCGATATTTTTATTCCAACATTGATTGCCACCTCTATCTC
>JAYVBN010000432.1:0-3106 GCA_043750455.1 Bacteroidia bacterium
CTGTCATTTTATCAGCTTGCTTAACGGTCATCTTTACTTTTGCAAAATGTTGATCTTTTCTCAAGACGTTAAATAGCTCAACCTTAGCATCAGTTGGGCCAAAGAGAATTACCTCTTCATAATTTTTTACTATTTGCCCCAATTTTTTGTAATACTCTATTGCCTGATGCTGCTCTTTGTGATGGATCAGGTTTTCGTTCTTGCCGAAATTGTGAGAGTGGTGGGGAACGTTTGTTTCAATCGTTTTGGTTTCTATTGGATCGACTGTAAACTCCATTAAATGGGCACTTGCATGATCCATCCAAATACCTAAATATTTTGCTTTTGTCATAGTTTTATTGCTCTGTTTAACCTTTACAAACCTAAGGGTTAAAGCATTTTGCTATGATGATAAGAATTGGGAAACGATCTGACTTTTATCATTTCCTTCGAAGGGATTTATCTATTCGGCTCTGACTTCCAGGTGCCAATGACTACCTTCAAACCTAGTCTATCCTGACTTTTCGTGTCTTGCTGGTTTCTTTGATATTCTGTTAGGTTTGTCCACTAAGTGTAGAGGCCTCGCGTACTGCACCATCAATCCGTTCATAAGAAATTCCAATTTCTTTGAGCAGCCTTTTAGCAGAATCAATTTGCCGACACAAAACCAGAGGCTGCTGGCTTGTGCTTTTGGTCTCAGTATTTTAAAAGCCAAGAGAACAATACTTTTTCACCCGAAGATTTGATTACTTGAATTTTTGATTTCATTGTATCCTATATTAATGAAATTGCCTTCATAAAAGTACTTGAAATACGGAATTGGTTTTAACCTCCATTCATCAAGATACCTTACCTATTCGATAAATTTGAGGCATGAGAATTGTCACCTGGTGTGATGATTTTCGTCATCATTCATTTGCATAATAGTCTTCACCTTTCTGGTGGTTCAAAACTCCAAAGAATAGCTATGAATAAAATACTTTGCCCTATCGATTTCTCTGAAGCATCTAAGAACGGAATGGAATATGCCGCCAATCTGGCAAAGGCACTAAAAGCCAAACTCACATTACTTTACGTACGCACCTCCATTTGGCCGGAGGCCATCCAACTGGAAAAGGAGTTAAGTGAAAGCAATGAAGCCATACAGTCGCGTTTGGCAGTTTTCGCAGTTGAAGTTCAAAAAGAGTTTGCTATTTCCTGCGATTACCTCATCGAACAGACCACCGACACCTTTGAAGAAACTGTTGCTGCACGCTCGGCCGATTATAACCTGATTGTGATGGGAACAAATGGAGCCGATACTTTCTATCAATATGTATATGGTAGCAATTCATTTCATGTCATTGAAAATTCTAAACGCCCTGTCTTGATAGTACCCGAAGGATGCGCCTATCGGCCATTTAACATGATAGTATATGCTTACGATCCTGAAACAAATCCTATATTTTTAATCGAGCAACTCAAAGAAATAGCGACTCCATTCAGAACAGAAGTTAAAGTCTTACACATCTCTGAAACAAAAATCAGTTCTGATGTCAAAAGAAAAATGGAAATATTGCATGATGTAGTAAGAGCCAGGGAGTCTAAGAATATCTCGTTAAGTTTCGACTTTACCTATTCTGATGAGGTAGCTCAGGCATTGGATGCCTATATCAAAATTCATGCTGCAGACATGTTGGCGTTATCATTTCATAATCGGTCGCTTATGGAACGAATCTTTCGTGAAAATACGGTGAAACAAATCAGCATGGTGGCAGTTTATCCAGTGTTCGTGTTTTATCACTGATTCAAATTCATAGTCCAGAATGTATCAAAGCTTGATCCCTCAACCTGTTTGAATTTGATCAATAAAAAATTAAGATGGAATTTATTGATTACTACAAAATACTAGAGTTAAATAAGAATGCTATTGATAGCGATATAAAAAAAGCATATCGCAAAATGGCTAGAAAGTATCACCCTGATCTAAATCCAAACGATACTGCCGCGAAAATTAAATTTCAACAAATCAATGAAGCCAATGAGGTGTTGAGTGATCCTGAAAAAAGAAAAAAATACGATCAATACGGAAAGGACTGGAAAAACGCAGAAGAAGCGAACAAATACCAACAGGAAAGGACTAGTCAACAATCGCGGCAACATGCGAGAGACTCAAGACAGGGTTTCTCTGATAATTTTTCAGAGCATGATTTTTCAGATTTCTTTGAATCAATGTTTGGTGGTCAGCCTGGAGGCAGAAGAGGCAGTCAGGTTAAATACAGAGGACAGGACTCGAATGCCGAGCTTCATCTTGACTTAAAAGACGTTTACACCACGCATAAACAAACTCTTATTGTCAATAATAAGAATATCAGACTTACCATTCCCGCAGGTGTTGAACATGGGCAAACCATAAGAATTCCAGGACACGGTGGAGAGGGGGTAAACGGTGGCCCGAACGGAGACTTGTACATCACCTTTTCGATTTCCAATTCCACAAGGTTCAAGAGAGAAGGCAATACTCTTTATTCCGATGTTGAATTAGATTTGTATACGGCTGTATTAGGTGGTGAAATTACGATCGATACGTTCGATGGTAAAGTTAAGATGGTGGTTAAGCCAGAAACAGAAAACGGGTCAAGGATAAAACTTAAAGGAAAAGGATTTCCGGTTTACAAAAAAGAAGGGGAGTTTGGAGACTTAATCATTACCTGGCGAATTAAGATCCCAACCCACCTCAACGAAAAGGAAAAAGATTTGTTCAAGGAACTTTCTAAAGTTGCTAGTCATGGAAAATGAACCATTAATTCTAATTGAAGAGTTCTGTGATTACTACCAGGTTGATTTCGATTTTATTCGCTCACTCTCAGAGTTAGGACTACTCGAGATTACATTGATTGAAGAAAGGGAATATCTGCATCAAGAGCAGATTAAAGAGATTGAAAAATTGATACGACTGCATTACGATCTCAACATTAATCTTGAAGGAATTGATACTATTTTTCACCTACTTCAAAGAGTTGAACGTATGAATATCGAATTAAATGTTCTGAAAAATAAATTGAGATTTTATGAAGGTGAATAGGAATATATTTCCCTGCTGCATCTTACCAACAATCGGGAAGGAATCAATCGTCTGAAACGACTT
>JAYVBN010000433.1:0-3706 GCA_043750455.1 Bacteroidia bacterium
ATTTCCGTAAAAATCTTTTTCCAACTCACCATACACCTTTCCAGTGTTAATATAATTTTTCACCATCCTGTCCTCCAGCGAGTGATAGCTCATCACCACCAATCTCCCACCTATATTCATCACATCAGCACATTGCAGTAGAAAATCTTCCAATGCTTCCAACTCCTGATTCACTTCTATGCGCAACGCCTGAAAAACTTGTGCGTAGTATTTGAATTCCTTTCCTCTTGGAGCTAGCTGCTTCAAGACATTGATCAAATCATTATTGCTTTCAAATTTTTTCAATACACGTTGTTGTTCAATTGCCTTTGCCAATGTCCGCGCGTTCTTTACTTCGCCATACATTCCAAAAATCTTATGAAGTTTATCGTCTGAGTATTCATTCAAAAGTTTGGCAGCCGTTACACCCGACTTCTTATTCATTCTCATATCCAGCGGCCCATCGAATCGAGTTGAAAACCCACGCTCCGGTGAGTCAATCTGATGAGATGAAATTCCCAAGTCAGCCAATATGCCATCTACTTTGGTTACTCCGCTCAACTTCAAATACTGTCTCATGTACTTGAAATTCTCCTGACAAAATGTAAAAGAACGACTCTGAATATTATCAGCTTGCTTCTTAGCATCCTCGTCCTGATCAAAGGCAATCAAACGTCCTCCTTTCAGTTGCTCGAGAATTTTTAAACTATGTCCACCGCCTCCAAAGGTGACATCTACATAGATGCCCTCGGGATTAATCGCTAATCCTTCGATGCACTCTTGTAACATTACTGGCTTGTGGTACATCAGCTTCTTGCCTCTGGCTACTAGCTGCTAGCTTGTGCCATCAGACCTTTAGTTTATCAATGAACGATGCGAGCATCTTCTGCTCATTATTTATCATTACTAATAATTCTGAAACCTTTTCTTCTTCTGCCCACTTTCTTCTCTGAACTATTAATAAATGTGTTTCCAATTCAAATGCCGACCCCAAAGATATTTCACTGTATCTCGAATAATCTTTCTGGCTCGTCTTAGCACTACCTTCTGCAATATTTCCTGGTATTGAAACCGCACATCTTGTTATTTGAGAACGAATACCGAATCTCTCATCTGCTGGAAGTGAAGGGATCATTTCATACACCTTATCAACTATGTCCATACCCAATTGCCAGATCATAAGTTTCTTAAAATCCTTCATAATCAACTCGCACAGGCTAGTAGCTTGTAGCTAGAAGCTTGCTGCTTTTAATATTCCCGCATTAAATATTCTCGTGACAACGTGATATGCACGCTACTCATTCAAATACTTTTCCGCCAGCTTCGACAACTCACTAGGGTCTTGGATCAGATGCTTCTCATAGATTTTCGGGTTCCAGATTTCAACTTTGCTTCCCGTGCCAACCAACATCGCATCTTTATCAATCTGCGCATAGGTGAGCATGTTCTTGGGTATCAGAAACCGGCCATTGCTGTCCAGTTCTACTGTTACTACCCCCGCTAAAAAGTTCCGCTGAAGTTTGCGGCCCTCTTCGTTGAACTCATTGAGACCTGAAATTTTTGAGAAGACCTTTTTGAACTCCACCATTGGGTATACGATCAGGCATGGCTCGAAACCTCTGCGAATAGCAAGCTCCTGACTATCCCCTTCGGGTAGCTGTGCTTTTATCCGCGCAGGCAGCACAAGTCTGCCTTTGGCATCAAGTTTACTTTCGTATTCGCTAGTGAAGAAAGTCATGGACGTAGTGGTTGTCTTTTTCTCCTAAACAAACGTATGTATTTTTCTACCACTTTCCACCACTTCTACCCACTTTTTTACAGAAATCGACAAAATTCGTATTAAAAGCCCCACTTAAAGAGCATGTTAATCCTTTCCGCCTTTTTTTTGAGGTGCAAGGGCGGCTGCCTGGCTCGCCAACCAAAGCCATTAAGAAGGCTTGACTTATTTATGAAAAGTGATTGAAATGGAAGGGAAGGGAAATCAACTTATGGCAAGCCTGTCACCGGGCTGTCGGCAGTCGCCAAAGCCATCGCGCGTCAACTCATGGAGCCTGCCCGCACCAGCGGGGGGCTCCAACAATGCCTCCATCCCTGCCGCAGAGGAGTCTATCAACTACTAGATTTTAACCTGACAGTATAGTTTATGCGTATTTCAATCATTCACAGTTCATTCAAATTTTTACAACTTGCTAATAAGCAATCTTATAGGTAAACTTTGTATCCCAAACCAAATTCCACCTAAACCTTTAACATATGAGAAAGCTGATATTTATTGTGGCCATAGCGGCCTTAGGTTGTAAATCAAAGGAAACTCCGGAAATGCCAGGAGCTTATAACTTGTTGTCCCAATCTGTTAACGATGACAAAAAGATTCTACCATTGTCGGAGTAAGACAATTAAAAATCTACACGGGAGACCATATGATGTATGCTCATTTTACCTCGGATTCTGTTTCTTCTTTCGGAATTGCCACCTATAGTATTGGGCCGGAAGGGGTTAAAGAAAATATGATTTATAGCGCTGCGGACAGCATAGATAATACGACAAATCCTCGCTTTAATCTTCAGATCGAAAGCACACCTACAGGATACAAACAAGTAATAGCCGGAATGGAAGTGCAAGGTAAAACATATAGTCTCACAGAGGAATATGAGTTAGTGGGTACTGCCAAAACAACTCCTATAGACGGAGCTTGGAAATCCATTAGAAGATATACAGTAAATGGAAAAGATACAGCTGTTGCTGAAGGAACCCAGTTTAAAATATATTATGCATCTCATGTCGTTTGGGGAGGCACTCATATTGACTCAGCAAAAAGGCAATCAACGGCCATTGGATTTGGTACTTTTGATATCACCGGAGATAAGGTTAAAGAAAAAAATGAAGTCTCTTCATTTGCTTCGATAAGAGGAATCTTATTAGACCTTGAAATTGAATTCAAGAACCCTGATGGCTTCAAGCAAACCATTACTGATACAGATGGATTAAAATACATTGAAGAGTATCAGCGTTTGAAGAAATGAAATCAAAGACTTGATTAGGATCAGACTTTTCAATCTAAACCACCTTTGCGTGTTGCCTTCTTCTGCTCTGGCCACTTGGCGCGATCACCAGTTTTCGAATCGATCGGCATCAGACTTTTTTCACGCGATGTTTTTGTTGGATCCTCACACGCCATGTAAACAAGTATAGCAGTTAAGATGGCATTGTTACGAACATCGTCAAATACAATCTTATCATACGTGTCGCGGTTCGTGTGCCAGGTGTAGTTTCCATACGACCAGCTCAATGAACTTAGCGAAAACGCTGGCGCCCCCACTGCAACAAAGGAAGCAAAGTCTGATCCACCACCACCTGGTGTGCCAGGAAATTTTGTCTCAAGATCCTTCTTAATAGTATCGGGCACTTTGGTTAACCAACGACTTATGTAATCATAGGCATTCAAAAATCCCTGACCCGAAATAGTAGCGACTCTGCCTGTTCCATTGTCCTGATTAAAAAGCACCTGAAGGTTTGAAATAATTTCTGGATGATCTTCAACAAATGCACGTGAACCGTTTAGCCCTTGTTCTTCACTCCCCCAATGACCTACCAGAATGGTACGCTTGGGATTCGGATACATTTTTTTCAAAATGCGCATAGCCTCCATCATCGTTAATGTTCCCGTGCCATTGTCTGTCGCACCTGTGCCACCATCCCATGAATCGAAGTGCGCGGACAACATCAC
>JAYVBN010000434.1:0-9839 GCA_043750455.1 Bacteroidia bacterium
ACTGGAAGAAGGCCGTCAACTGGCCGATACAGTAACCAATCTGTTCAACAACCAACTTAATGTTATCGTCTACAATTTTGTGGATATGCTTTCCCATGCGCGCACGGACATGGCCATGGTAAGAGAGCTTGCACCAGATGAAGCAGCTTATCGGTCTATCACAAAATCATGGTTCTTGCATTCCCCCTTGTGGGACATCTTAAAAAAGATAGCAGAGAGAAAAGGCAAAGTGATCATTACAACAGATCATGGCACCATCCGCGTAAAGCGACCGTTTAAAATAATTGGTGATAAAAGTGTAAACTCCAACCTTAGGTATAAGCAAGGTAAAAATCTTAACTATGAAGGTGACAAAGTGATGGAGACCATGAAGCCAGAACGGTTTTTTTTGCCCAAGACAAATGTTTCCACTTCCTATGTCTTTGCGATTGAAGACCAGTTTTTCGCGTACCCCAACAACTACAACTATTACGTTAATTTTTATAAGGATACTTTTCAGCATGGTGGTGTGAGTTTGGAAGAGATGATCATTCCTTTAATTTTCTTAACTTCGAAGAATGCCTGAAGTGAGTAAGCAGACGATTTTAGGTGTATCAGTGAAGCTGGAAGAATTGGATACGGTGGCGGCTAAACTTTTAGAAATTGGATACCGTGGCGTTTGGTGTTTTCATGGAGATTTAGGAACTGGCAAAACGACATTGATAAAAAGTATATGTTGGAAATTGGGCGTGACAACAGGTGTAACAAGCCCTACTTTTTCGATTGTGAACGAGTACACTGGCCATAAAAAAGAAAAAATTTATCATTTTGATTTTTATCGCATAAAAAAAGAAACAGAAGCTTATGACATTGGGGTTGACGAATATTTTGAATCAGGCCATTATTGTTTTGTAGAGTGGCCGGAGTTTATCCCTTCGTTGATACCGAAAAGACATATTGACATTTGGATACATATTACAGGGTTGGATACACGAACGGTAGCGTACACTAAGTATGAGTGAAAAGAAAAAATCTGGGTTTGAGACCCTTGCTAAATCGAGCCTTTACCCACAGGAGGAAATGTTGAAGGTTAAAAAAGGAAAGCATTCCTTTTTCATAGGGTTGCCCCGCGAAGTTTCCTTACAAGAAAATAGAGTAAGCCTTACCCCTGATGCAGTTGCTTTGCTGGTCAACAATGGTCATGAGGTGTACGTTGAAACACGCGCTGGAGAGGGCTCGAAGTTTACAGATAAACAATATAGCGATGCTGGGGCTAAGATTGTTTATTCACCACAAGAAGTATATAAGGCAGATGTCATTTTAAAAATTGAACCGCCTACCATTGAAGAATTAGAATATTTTCATGCCGGGCAAACCTTAATCTCCGCATTGCAACTTGGCCACCTTAAGACAGAAAGCATACAAGCGATGCAACGAAAAAAAATTACCGCACTTGCATGGGAGTTTATTGAAGATAAAGTAGGAGGCATGCCTATCATCCGGGCCATGAGTGAAATTGCTGGAAGTACTGTCATGCTGGTGGCTGCCGAATACCTGAGTACCATAAACAAAGGAAAGGGAATTATCCTTGGCGGGATAACGGGTGTTCCTCCAACTAAAGTTGTTATTATCGGTGCGGGTACTGTTGCCGAGTATGGCGCGCGAGCTGCACTGAGTTTAGGAGCAGAGATTCAGGTTTTTGACAATCATTTGTACAAGCTCAGAAGGATCAAGCATACGTTGAGCCAGCAGTTTTATACATCCACTATTGATACCATAACACTAAGCGAAAGTCTAAAGACGGCAGACGTTGTGATTGGCGCTTTGCGTGCAGAGAAAGGGCGAGCCAGGCATGTAGTAAGCGAGGAAATGGTAAGCCAGATGAAACCTGATTCTCTCATAATTGATTTGAGCATAGACCAAGGGGGTTGCATCGCCACCTCAGAGATCACTTCACATGCCAGGCCGGTTTTCCGGAAGTACGGTGTTATCCATTATTGTGTACCAAATATTGCTTCCCGGGTTGCCCACACTGCAACTACGGCCCTCAGCAACATTTTCACCCCAACTATCCTGAGGGCCTCAGAAGAAGGTGGCGTAGAGGAGATGATTTTTTCACACAAATGGTTTATGAGAGGCGTATATACCTTCAAAGGGGGGTTGACAAATGAATCGATAGGCCGCAAATTTGGCTTGAAGTATAAGAACCTTGAATTGCTATTAGCGGCCAGGGTCTAAATCTTTTGTTTCAAGTATGTTTAAACAAGTATTAAAAGGCATCCTTTTTCCTTTAAGCGTTCTAATTTTTAGTTCGCAAACCTATGCGCAATGGACTATTCCCTGGCAAATGCGCAGCGAGGTAACGCTTGATCACCTTTTGGGATCAAATGGAAACGTAAAACCCGATCTATCCTACGGCAACACGGTGGCCAATGGATCACCTTCTGACCATAATTATATTGACCAAAAGTGGAATAACTGCTCTATGCTATTATTTGATTCCGAAAAATTGATAGAGGGCTATCTGGCAAAATATGATATCGGTGAAAATAAATTAGCAGTGAAATCAAAAAGTGGCACCAAACTAATTGAAGTAACCAAAATCAAAAGTATTGTCTGGCTGGATTCAGTGACAAGCGCCCCAAGGTATTTTATAAACGCAAAAGATTACAAGGAAGAAAATGTTCAGCTAACGGGCTTATTGGAAGTGCTCGTTGATGGTCAAATGCCATTGCTCGCTCAAAGCTATCTGAAGGAGAAAGAGATTGGTTTCTTTGCCGGATTGTTGTCGCTCTTTGAAAAAGAAAAGCGTGAGAAGAAATATGAGGTAGATAAGTTTTTTTATGTAGGCAATGGAAGCACCGTCTCAAAAATAGTAGTCAAGAGCGAGTTCTTGCTTTCGTTTGGAGATTTTTATTGGGAAATAGAGGAGTACATTGAAAAAAACAATCTTAACATTTCCACTCAAAGTGGTTTGCAAAAAGTGTTTGAGTATTACAATACCAAGTTTGAGCGATTTCCGGATTACTAGCCACAAAAAGCAGGTTGCTTTTTGCTTACTGCCTTTTTTTATCGATACTACTCTATAAATTTCGTAATCTCTCCTCCAACGCCTTAATTTTTGCTTCGGCATCTGCTTTCTTTTTTCTTTCTGCTTCAATGACGGCAGGCGGTGCGCCACTTACAAATTTTTCATTGGAGAGTTTTTTGTCCACCGATACAAGAAAACCATTTTGATAATCCAGTTCTTTTAGAATGGCTTCGCGTTCTTTGGCAACATCAATCTTTCCTTCCAGGGGAATAAAGAACTCTGTGGATTGAACATGAAAGCTTGTAGCGTTATTGAACTTCTCTTGTGAGAATAAAACTTCGCTCAGATTAGAAAGTTTTTTGATAATGGGCCAGAACAATTGAATCCCAGATTTTTCACCTTTCACAACAAGCTTTAAGGCATCCTTTGGTGAAATATTTTTTGTGTTCCGGGTGTTCCGTATTTCAGTGATGATCTCAAATGCAGTAGTCGCTTCTGTAAGAATAAGTGTATTGATTTTATCTGACTTAGGCCATTGAGCAATTATGATACAATCCCTCTTACTTCTTTTGCCTAACTCGTGCCACAGTTCTTCCGTAATAAATGGCATAAAAGGATGAAGCACTTTTAGAAGTGTTTCAAAAAAACGTATTGTTTTAGTGTGTGTGGCCTCATCAATCGGTTTGCCAAACTCTGGTTTAATGATTTCTAAATACCATGCGCAGAAATCATCCCAGACTAATTTATAAACTGTAAGTAAAGCATCAGAAATCCTGAATTTTTTGAAATGATCTTCAAGATCTGCAAGCGATTGGTTAAGGCGAGATTCAAACCACAGGATAGCTGTTTTATTCTCAATAGGTTGAGCAATAGAATTTATTTCCCAGCCATTTACGAGCCGATATGCATTCCAGATTTTATTGGCAAAATTTCTTCCTTGCTCACATAGTCGCTCGTCAAATAACAAATCATTTCCGGCCGGGGAACTGAATAGCATTCCTGTTCTAACGCCATCTGCCCCATAAGTTTCAATCAGGTCAAGTGGATCAGGCGAGTTGCCAAGCGACTTAGACATTTTGCGACCTTGCTTATCACGCACAATTCCTGTGAGGTAAACATTTTTGAACGGCATCTCGCCACGGTATTCATAACCTGCAATGATCATGCGCGCCACCCAGAAGAAAAGGATTTCCGGGGCTGTTACTAAATCATTAGTGGGATAGTAGTACTGAATGTCTTTGTTGTTCGGATCTTTAAAACCATCAAATACGGAGATGGGCCACAACCAAGCCGAGAACCAGGTGTCAAGCACATCTTCATCTTGTTTAATATCTTCAACTTTGAATTTTGAACCATGAATGTTGAATTGAGAATGTGCCTCATCCAGTGTCTTAGCAACAACAAAAGTTCCGTCAGGTGCATACCACGCTGGTATACGTTGTCCCCACCACAATTGACGTGAGATGCACCAGTCCCGAACATTCTCCATCCAATGACGATAGGTGTTCTTGAATTTTGGTGGAATAATCTGAATGTTATCATTCATCACATTCGCCAGTGCCGGCTTGGTGATTTCTTTCATCTTCACAAACCATTGCAAAGAAAGGCGTGGCTCAATCACTGCATCTGTTCGCTCGCTGTGGCCAATATTACTTTTATATTCTTCAACTTTTAAAAGGAACCCTTTTGCTTCGAGTTCCTTTACAATTTTCTTGCGGGCAATGAACCGATCTTCACCAATAAAAAGTTTAGCTTTTTCATTGAGCGTTCCGTCCTCATTTAAAATATCAATAACTTCCAGTTTATGCTTTTTGCCCAACTCATAGTCATTCATATCATGGGCAGGCGTTACTTTCAAACAGCCCGTACCAAAATCCATGGTGACGTAATCGTCTTCTATAATGGGAATGGCACGATCGATCAATGGAATCAATACTTTTTTTCCTTTCAGATGTTTGTAGCGCTCATCATTCGGGTTGATACAAATAGCAGAATCTGCCATGATCGTTTCCGGGCGAACAGTAGCGATAGTTACAAATTCGGTTGACGATCCTTCAATCGGATATTTTATATAATACAGCTTCGATTGAACGTCTTTATAATTCACCTCATCATCTGAAAGCGCAGTCTTACCAACCGGATCCCAGTTTACCATCCGCAGCCCGCGATAGATATTACCTTTTTTGTATAGGTCAATGAATACATCTGTCACGGCATCGGATAGCGTTGGCTCCATAGTGAAGCGTGTTCGTTGCCAATCGCACGATGCGCCAAGTTTTTTTAGTTGCTCAAGGATTATTCCGCCATACTTTTCTTTCCATTCCCAGGCATACTTCAAAAATTCTTCGCGGCTAAGGTCAGATTTCTTAATTCCTTTTTCGCGAAGCATAGCCACCACCCTGGCCTCTGTTGCAATAGAGGCGTGGTCGGTTCCTGGCACCCAACATGCTTCTTTTCCTTCCATTCGGGCCTTCCTAATCAATACATCCTGTATGGTATTGTTCAGCATATGACCCATATGTAAGACCCCGGTTACATTAGGAGGAGGAATTACAATGCAATACGGCTCTTTTTCTGGATTAGGTTCTGAGTGAAAGAACCCCTCGTCCATCCAGTATTGATACCATTTGTTTTCTACTTCAGTTGGGCTGTATTTGGTGGAGAGAGACATAAAGCAAGTTAAAGGATCGCAAAAATAGGAATTTTGTTAGGTCAATTGGAATGTCTTCTACAATTAAACCAATTCAATCGAAGCAGGATAAGAAGCAAAAGTTTTATCCTTGGTAAGAACTGTTAGGTTATTGGTTAAAGCTTGTGAAATTAAAACCCTGTCGAATGGATCATTATGATGAAATGGAAGAGTGGCGACTTGAAGGATATCGGAAGGATTAAGATTTAGAATTTCAAATTGGCTTTTATCTACTATTTCAAATAAGTCCTTTAGCTCCATTGTTAAAGGTAGTTTTTTGAGGGAAAATTTAATAGCTATTTCCCAAAAGGAAGCTATACTGACATAGCAGCCATTTCCAGTATCTTCAATTTTCTCTTTTATTGACGGAGGAAGTTTAGCAGGTTCATTGATTGCCCAAAGCAACACATGAGTGTCCAGCAAATAATTCATTCCATGTATTCTTTAAAATCAGTTAAGGGTTCATCAAAATTGTCAGGTATGATGATTCGACCTTTCGCCAACCCTAATGTACGTTTCAAGGGTTTTTTTTCTTTTTTTGACTTTTCAATTAAAAGATCAATAAAATCTTCTGCTTCTTTTTTAAGATCGGCAGGAAGTGAATCTATTCTTGAATAAAGTTGGATGCCAGACATGTCCGTAAATATACAAAACTTGGATTTATCCAATCATCCTCACCCTCCACTCGGAAGGGTAAAGATTATTGATTCTCTTATCCAACACATTCGCCCAGCCAAGAGGAATGCCCTGATAAGACATAAGGGAAAATCCTTTTCTCTCGGATGGAATGGACAGCGTTTCCTTTCTTAGGTAGCGAAGGGCATCTACCAGTTCAAGTTCCAGAACTGAAAAATTTTCCTTGTTCAATTCAGTAGACGTTGCCAAAGCATGTTCGGGTATTAATTTCTCATGTTTAGCGGTTGCAAGCATTGTACCAGCCGACAATAAGTAAAGATTCTTAGCTAGAAATTCGATCTCCTGAGTTTTATCTTTTGGAAAGAATTGGAATTGATCATTGCGATTGATAAACGTTTTTTCCTCTGGATTACGTATCCAATCCTTAAGTTGACTTAGTATTTTAGGAGAAGGAGAAACAAAAGTTGGGCGAGATTTTATATTGGGTTCATGTTCTTCTTTTGTTTTTCTCATCACCGACAGGAAAAAACCTTCTCCCCTTACCCGGTGCGGATAAAAACGATAACCCCAAATACCATTGGTGTCCACTTCTTCGATGTGCCAATCATTTTCAACTTTCAGCTTTAAGCTTTCGGCTTTTTTCTCAGTCACCAACCACGCAAGATTTTCTTCATTCTCCTTTTCATTGTAAGTACATGTTGAATAAATCAGAATTCCATTTTGTTTTAAGGCAGGCCAAACATCGCTCAAAATTCTCCGCTGGCGTTTCGAGCAGAGTTCTACATTCGCAGTTGACCATTCTTTCATGGCATCACGATCTTTCCTGAAAAGGCCTTCGCCCGAGCAAGGAGCATCTACCACAATTACATCAAAGAAGCCTTGCAGTCGCTGAAAATTTTCAGGGTCATTGTTTGTTACCACTGCATTGCACTGTCCCCATTTCTGAATATTTTCAGAAAGGATTGAAGCACGAGAACGTATCACTTCATTGCTGACGAGCAAACTTTGGTTGTTCATCAAACTAAGTAAGTGAGTTGACTTTCCACCTGGTGCAGCACATAGGTCTAGTACGTTGACGGGTATGTTTTGATCAACCGATTGAAGAAATGCCTGTTCTAAAAACATAGAACTTGCTTCCTGAACATAGTATGCACCGCCATGTAAAAGTGGATCGAGCGTAAAGATTGGTCTTTCCTTCAGGTACCTTCCATACTGACTCCATGGAATTTTTTCAAGATCTTTAGGCGAACTATTTTTCTTAGGATTTAATCGAATACTGACCGGAGGAGTTTCTTTTAAGCTTTGAGTGAAATTCAAATACGAGCCGCCAAGTTGCTTATGCATCGCTTCTTCAAACTCAGGTGGTAGCAGATCAAAACTCATGTTGTTGCGAAAGTACTTACAAATTCCAGTTTTGTCCTTACTCTGAATTGTCTACTTTAATTTCTTATTCTTAGGTTTACTGCAAATTAAGTCATGATAAAAGCTAATGATCCACGCTTGAAAACTTGGGTGGAGGTTCCAAAAAATTCGGACTTCCCCATACAAAATCTTCCGTTTGGAATTTTCAAGACGGAATATCTTTCACCAGTTGCTGGAGTTGCCATCGGAGATCATGTTCTGGATTTGGTGTATTTACACGAACATGGACATCTTGATGGTTTGGGATTGCCAGCCGGGATTTTTAATCAAAAATATTTGAATGATTTTTTTGCATTAGGAAGACAGAGAATTGGAGGAGTACGCAATCATATTTCTGAATTGTTAAGAGCGGAAAATGAGTCAATAAGGTTATCGCCTGCCAGGGAAATTGCGTTGGTGCCTATGGTGGATATTCAAATGCAAATGCCTGTGCGCATACCAAACTACACCGACTTCTATAGTAGTGAAGAACACGCAACAAATGTAGGATCAATGTTTAGGGATCCAAAGAATGCTTTGCTCCCCAACTGGAAACATATGCCTGTAGGCTATCACGGTCGAGCTTCTTCCATTGTTGTTTCAGGTACACCAATTCATAGACCAAAGGGCCAGATTAAACCAGTTGATACAGATCTTCCCATATTTTGCCCAACACGCAAACTGGATTTTGAATTAGAAGTAGCTTTCATTACGTGTGGCGAAACAAGGTTGGGTCAACACATCACCACACATGATGCTGAAAAGTACATCGCTGGTTTTGTTTTGTTTAATGACTGGTCGGCCAGGGATATTCAGCAGTGGGAGTATGTTCCACTGGGACCTTTTCTTGGGAAGAATTTTGGCTCTACCATTTCACCATGGGTAGTCACATTAGATGCTCTTGAACCTTTTCGTTCACAAGGACCAGAACAGGTGCCTCATGTGTTGCCTTATCTCTCAACCGAGGGAGAAAAGAACTTTGATATTACGTTGGAAGTATTTCTACAGCCGGAGCGATCAGCCGAAACTACAGTTTGCAGATCGAATTTTAAATACATGTATTGGAACATCAATCAACAATTGGCGCATCACACTATCAATGGTTGCAATATTCAGGTAGGGGACTTGTATGCATCGGGAACGATTAGTGGTCCATCGCCAGGTTCTTATGGGTCGTTGTTGGAGCTTACATGGAATGGTCAGAAGTCGCTGCGCATGCCTGATGGCTCCGAAAGGAAGTTTATTGAAGATGGCGACTCTGTTATTATTCGTGGGCATACAGAAAAAGATGGTGTAAGAATTGGGTTTGGGGAATGTGCCGGGAAAATTTTACATGCCTTTTAAAAAGTATTTATGATTACGATCAATCCGAAAGATATTCCTGTTCCGCAGTTACATGGCTATTTGCAGAGTGCCATTTCCCCCCGACCCATTGCATTTGCAAGCACAGTTGATAATGATGGAAATGTGAATTTAAGTCCGTTTAGCTTTTTCAATATTGTTAGTACAAATCCTCCTATTTTAATTTTCTCTCCTTCCAGGCGTGTACGAAATAATACCACCAAGCACACCTTACAGAATATCTCAGAAGTCCCTGAGGTGGTGATCAACATTGTAAGCTATAGCATGGTGCAACAAGCATCATTAGCCAGTGTAGAATTTCCAAAGGGAGTGAGTGAATTTAAGAAATCAGGTTTAACAGAGATTCCATCAAAATTGATAAGACCTCCAAGAGTTGGAGAGTCTCCTGCGTCTTTTGAATGCAAAGTAAACCAAGTCATTCCATTAGGAACTGAAGGAGGCTCTGGAAATTTAATTCTTTGCGAGATTTTATTGATTCATTTTAAGGAAGAGATTTTTGATGCAGTGGGAAAAATTGATCCCAACAAAGTCGATGCTGTTGCTCGCATGGGCGGAGATTATTATTGCAGAGCATATGGCGAAAGCATATTCACTGTACCCAAGCCAAGTGATAAGCAGAGTATTGGCTACGATCAGATTCCGGAACGTATTCGCACTAGTAAAATCTTAAGTGGGAATGATTTAGGAATGCTAGGGAGTATTGAAAGGTTTCCTGATGCGGAAAGTATTCATGAGTTCAAG
>JAYVBN010000435.1:0-6540 GCA_043750455.1 Bacteroidia bacterium
GTCCTTCCTGAAACAAATCTCCGAATACATCGCCTTGCTTAAATATTCCAATCTCTTCTGTTTCATTTATGAGTTTAGTAGCACCATGAGCCACGATAAGAATTGGCTGGTTCTCTTCTGCTTCATTTAGCACTATTTTATCTCCTTTGTTTAGTGTAACGTGACTAATTTTATCTGCCAAATCGCTGATTAGGCTACCGGATATATCTTTGAATACGGGTAGTTGTTTAATGAACAGAACCATTTCAATTCCTAAAAAGAAACCGTCATCTAAGCCGTCCAACAATTGGTTATTTTCGATTGCAGAGTCTAAAAATTTTCTGTCTTTTATAGGCAATCTTTCTGAGATAACAGGATAGATGGTTTTGTCTTTATTGTAAATTACCCATGCAGCAGTTTCCTGTAAAAGTTTGTCCTGATTGAACATTTGACTAATTAACCCTCTACTCACCCGGAAATCAGGGATATAAGCCGAAGTATAAACGGCACATAGCTTTGACCAGCGATTATTGTAATTAAAGTCGCGGTTGAGAATGTAATTTATTACCTGAACAGGGTTATAGCTTTCGCGTGGAAAATAGGTTTGAAGTCTTTCCAGTTTGTCCGATATTTTTGATTCGTCTAAAAGCGGGATGAGCTTGGGCTTTAGATCCTGATCTACGAATAAATCCAAAAGTTCAAGCGCATAGGCAATTGAATCGGGTGTTCCGGTATCGATGTTTTCTTTCACTAATTGTACCGATTCGGTGTCATATAACAAAGACAACAACAAGGTGATGTGATCATAGTTATCTTTTATTTCTTCGCGTAAGGCTTCTTTTAAAAAATCAAAATGAGATTCCTGGGGCAGCTCCTCAACAGCCGTAAGGTTCCAGAGTGTTTTGCCCATCTCAACATCCAGCAAGTCTTTCACGGCTAAAATTTCTCTTCCTTGTGCGTGATAATTGATGTAGCGAAGTGAGTACAGAATTTGTTTTACGATGCGTTTGTCGGGATAATCTGCTTTTTTCCACAGGAGTTCCATGCCTTCTTTGCCACCAATATGGCCAATGATGGATACTATTTTAAGCATGACCAAATCGCTTTGACCCGATTTATGAAAAGCGGTTTCTAGATATTGAAGTGCGGGTGCGCCCGTTTCTTTTAGAGCAGCGGCAGCGGCATGCGAATAGGAAGGGGAGCCGAGTAATTCAATTAGAACGTTCCAGGTCTCAGGACGCTTTACTTTTCTGGCAGTAAGCAATGCTTCGCTTCTTACTTTAGGATCTGCATCGCGCAGCATTTCCAAAAGAATAAAAATAGTTTTGGGGCTTATCAGTTTGCGCAAAAGTTTGGCGGCAAGCAATCGGTCTGTTTGTTTTACCGATTTACTTAACTTCATCAGCTTCTCTGGAGAGATAGATAGTAAGTCGCTATCGTCAACCTCACCTGCGGCACGCTTTGCAAGACCTTGCATTTCAGATTCTGGATTCAAACCAAATTGTTGGATTTTATCCAATGCAAATTGCTTCACCTTTTTCAATTTACTTTCCGCAAGAGTAATAATAGAGCTTTCAAATAATGCAGGCTCAAGCTTCTCCATTAGGCGAAGCCCATAAATAGCTTTTTCTTCGGCCGTACTTCTAACTTCTTTCTCCAGCACGCTATCCATTGTGTATTCCCGCACATGGTCTTTATCCACACTGGTCTTATTCTTGATTAAAGAATTTTGAAGAGTACTGCGATATCCACTATACATTTTGTTTGTTACGAAATACCATATCACGAGTACAGGTATTGTAAACATCGTAATAGAAAGGAGGTCAAAAAATTTGAATTGATTAATCAATAAGATTAGCCCCCCCGCAATTGTACTTCCCATCGCTGTAATGAATCCATCCAGCTTGGTTTGTGCATCCAATTTTATTGCCTTATCGATGGGGACATAATAGGACTTAAAAACAGGGCTATCGAGAGCATCGCGCAAGAAGCTTATAAATAATTTACTCATGGCCACCATGATAAAGAAGAAGATCACATTTCCATCCTGGCTCACATCAAATCCGAATGCAAAACCGAGAGCCAAGGCACCTCCGGTAAATACGATAAGTAAAAGAGGTGTGATTAAAAGTGAAACCCGAAGGCCATAATCTTGAAGTATCCTGTCTGTACCGAAATTGGTAAACACGAAACTGAGAATTACAATAAACGCTTCAAATAAGGATAGAAAGTAAGCAAGGTTATTACTATCGAATTTCGCTGTTGAAACGTTAAAGAAGGAATAGTCGATAAACCGAGTTGCGACCAACGAGACAATAATAAACAAGGACATCCAGACGAGGTACTTATTCTTGAAAAACTGGACGGCACTAATCTTTTGATGGTCAGCTTCTGATGTAACCGACATTCCTTTGCGAAGGTATCGGTTTGACAATACGATGAATAAAAGAAGATATCCAGTGATACTAAATAGACCAATTGTAAAAAGTGTTGCAATTGGCACCCCAAATTGTAAGAGAACGGGAATAGTAAAAAACGCAAGAATTTGTGCCGCCATAGTTCCAAGGTCAACACTTCCTATTATTCGCTTAGATTGCCGGAGGTTAAACATCCGTTCAAAAGCCCCCCAAAATACAAGCATACTTAGGAACGTGAATGGAAGAATCAGGGTGAAGCCATAATAATAGAGGAGGTTGTCATCGGCAACAAGACCGTTACCGAATTCAATAAATGCAGTAAGACCCAAAAGAGCTGTAAGGCTGCCAATGGCCAGATAAGTAAAAGGTATCCGGCCTTGAAGGAAATTGTAAATGGCTGTTGCTGTCAAACCAAGTAATCCTGAAATAACTAAAGCCTTTGGCAGATCTTTTGTTTCGCTAAAATGAGTGAGGAATAGTGTTTGGGAGCCAACAGTTACGGTTGCTAAAAACAATCCCAGCATGAAACTTATGGCCAGTAGTAGAAACACCGGACCAGATTCTTCGGGCTCAACGTCAAGGAGTTTTAGAATTCGTTGCTTCATACTAATAGACTTAGACTTTAAATTTGAAAAGTTTTGATGAAAATTCCTATTGAAATCGAATTCCTTTACGTTTAATGATCCAATCAATTGACCACCAAAAGATAAGCCGACTTGGTTTCAAGTAAGATAAATAGTAATAATCCAGAGAAATGGACTAACTAAAACTGATAGATGGGCCTTCAATTGTTACTTAAGGTAATACTTTAATAGCCTTGAATTTAACTGGGAAATAACAATGAGCTATCACCATAACTTAAAAACCGATAATCAGTATCAAGTGCTTGCCGGTAGATTTTTCTCCAATCGTTACCAATAAAGGCAGCTACTAATAGGATAAGTGTAGAACCAGGCTGATGAAAATTGGTAATCAACGCCTCGCAAACCTTAAAGGAATATCCCGGCAATATAAAAATGGAAGTCTTGCCGGTCATGTTTGCAAGATTTTCTATTTTCATTTTTGAAGTCAGTGCCTCCAAGGCTTCTTTTTTGGAATAGTTCAAAGGCAATTGATACGGATCGAATTGGTTAATAATAAAATCAGCTTTAGCATCCAGGATCAGCTTCACGCCATACCAATACAAACTTTCCAGTGTTCGCATGGAGGTGGTGCCAACGGCAACAACCTTTCTACCTAGAAGGAGATTATCAATATTTTGCCTGGAGATAATTATCTGTTCCGAATGCATTTCGTGATCAATGGCATTATTCACCTTAACAGGTTGAAATGTGCCTGCACTTACATGCAACGTGAGAAAGTCCATTCCTATTCCCTTTTGCTCAATCATCTCAAGTATCTGCTTGGTAAAGTGAAGCCCAGCTGTAGGTGCCGCTACAGCACCTTCGTAATGGGAGTATACTGTTTGGTAATTTTCACGATCAGCTAAACTTGCCTCACGTTTTATATAAGGAGGCAATGGTGTAACGCCAAAGGCCTTAACAACTTCAGCAAATGAGATGGTGGAAGGTGACCAGGTGAAATTAACAACCCCTTCCTCGCGATTTTCAAGTCGCGCTTGTAGTTCTACATTATCTAAACTCCGGGTTAGGACCATTCCATCCGGCCATCTTTTCAAATTCCCGATAGCACACTTCCAGGAAGTACTTTTAGTTGCTTGCATAGCAATCTGAAGAAGGGAGGAAGGTTCAATTGGCTGGAGCAAGAATAATTCGATTCTGGATCCTGTTTCTTTTTGAAAGAAGAGTCTTGCCGGGATTACTTTGGTATCGTTAAAGAATAGAATTGAATTGGTAGGGAGGTGATCAACTAATGTGGTGAATTGAGTATGTTGGATTTCACCAGCCTTGTATACCAATAACTTTGATTGGTCTCGGATCTGAAGGGGTTGTAGGGCAATCCGGTCAGTTGGTAATTCATAAGAATATTCTTTGATGTCGATGTTCATGGCTAATCTTGATTTCAAAGTTCACTATTCAAGGGTAGAATACCATTAACTTAGGTCTTAATCTTAATGAATAAATTTAGTACTTTGAACTTTGAACAGTAACACGGAATTATATCATGCCCCTTCGTGCAAGCTATTTTAAAAAGACATTCCACTTTCGCTTTGATGCCCGCACATCGCGTGGCACCATTAAGGAAAGACATTCGTGGTTTATCAAAATATGGGATGAAAGTAACATTGATTGTTGTGGTATAGGTGAGTGTGGTCCATTGCCTGGATTAAGCCTGGAGGCGGACACCGAGGTGATGGTTATAAAAGTGGTTGACAAAATAAATGAGCAACAGCTTCAACTACCACTTAGCAACGATCTGAAAATACTCTCTAAGTTTATCCTGGAAAATTTTGATTCCTTAGAAAATAATTCCGCTATCTTTTTTTCATTGGAGACAGCTCTGTTGGATTTACTAAATGGTGGTGTTCGCACTGTTTTCAAAAATGAGTTTATCAAAGGCCTGGCCATACCTATTAACGGACTTATCTGGATGGGCGGTATGGATTTTATGCTGCAGCAGGTAGAGATTAAAATTCAAGATGGCTTTCGTTGCATAAAACTTAAAGTAGGTGGTCTGGATTTTGAAAAGGAGTGCGATATTCTACAATATATCCGCAGAAAATATTTCCGTCTTGATATAACCATCAGACTGGATGCCAACGGAGCTTTCAAGCAGGACGATGTGCTGTATAAACTTAAAGAGCTTTCAAAGTTCACTATTCATTCAATTGAGCAGCCCATCAAAACAAAATCAGATTACTTGCCTGAATTATGTAGAATATCACCCATACCAGTTGCACTTGATGAAGAGCTCATTGGAGTTTCCAGCAGGGAATTAAAGGAACAACTTCTTGATCAATGCAAACCTCCTTACATCATACTTAAACCAACCCTGCATGGAGGCCTTCAGTCTTGCGCTGAGTGGATTGAAATTGCTGAAGCAAGAAAAATAGGGTGGTGGCTTACATCAGCTTTGGAGTCCAATGTAGGGCTGAATGCGATTGCTCAGTTTGCTTCCAACTACTTAATCAAAATCCCGCAAGGTCTGGGTACAGGAGCTATTTATGATGATAATTTTGAGGCTCCGCTGAAAGTGGATAAGGGGCTACTTGTCCATTATCCACGCCAGGAATGGCAAATTGTCGAATAAACTAAAAAATTTAGTTGGAATATTTGCATTTACTAAATTAAGCCGCTTTATTAGCTAAAATATTTAGTCGATGGAGGATTTAGATTATAAGCTCAAACTAAAAAGTAAGAGACTGGATTCGGGGCGTTTTCAAGTGAAATTTGCTACTCAGGGTTTTTCTCAGGAGTGTTATGGCTACTTGTTGGCAGAGCCAAAGACTTCACTGCGGGAAGTTGTGGAGAAAATTAGCAGGCACATTGGCGCCATGCAATTTTCAGATCGATATTATCAACGAAATCTGTTTTCCTTAAAAAATAGAGAAGCGAATTCCGGAAGGATTTTAGTTTTTAAAACAGTAGCATTAAACTCTTAAGGCATGCACAAGTTAAATGAGAATGTAAGGTTTGTACGAAAGCAACTAAACCTAACCCAAGATCAGTTTGCGCAAAAATTAGGGATCAAACGATCGCTTGTGGGTGCATATGAAGAGGGCAGAGCCGAGCCCAGGCTCGACCTTTTGCAAAAGATGGCGGAACTGGTGGGCATCTCAGTAGACACCTTTATTGGAGGTGATATTACGCAAGGAGATTCAATACCAGGGAAAACAGAAAAATACCTGAGAGGCAAAGATGTGTTGGTAATTACTGTTGATGAATTTAAGAAAGACAATATTGAGTTGGTTCCACACAAAGCAGCAGCCGGATATCTCAATGGTTATGCCGATTCAGAGTATGTAAAAGAGCTGCCAAAATTTAAACTTCCAATATTAGGTCAGGGAACGTATCGTGCATTTGAAATTAGTGGTGATTCTATGCTGCCATTAATGCCTGGCACCATTGTCATTGGGGAATATGTAGATGATTTGCGCGAATTGAAAAATGGGAAAACGTATGTGCTGGTGACGAAGCGCGAAGGTATTGTCTATAAAAGAGCATTCAACTACATAGCAGATACA
>JAYVBN010000436.1:0-5159 GCA_043750455.1 Bacteroidia bacterium
CATCAATGAAAAAATTAAACAGTATCGGGAACAATTTGGCATTGACGACAAGCAGGACTTGCTGGCAATGGTAGCATTCGATTGTCTGGTTGATAAACTTGCGGATAGTGAAAATCCCCAGGGAATCGATCAAACCGTGATTGAAAAGGTTAATCACCTCAATCATTTAGTTTCTCAAGCACTCTGATTCTTATTTCTTTTCCCCTCCTTTCTTCCCAATTCGTTGTTGGTAATTAGGTTTTGTTTTCGCAGAAACGCGTTTGACATAACCCAAATCAGACAGCCTCATAGTGAGCGGGTGTATGTAACCATTAAATTTTTTAAACTATGGAAATAATTGTCATCGCGCTGATCGCCCTCTTGGCCACCATCGCGCTAAGTTTTCTGATTGGCAGTCTGCTTTACAAGAGAAAAATCAAAAAGAACGAGCAAGGAGCTGGTGAAAAGGCCAAATTGATAATCAAGGAAGCAGAACTTGAAGCCGAGAACATTAAGAAAGATAAAATCATTGAGGCGAAAGAGAAACTGCTGAAGATGAAGCAGGAATTTGAAGACGAAGCCAATCGCAAGAAAAACCAGATCATCAGCAACGAACAAAAGATCAAACAACGCGAAGCACAGATTTCTAAAGAACTGGAAACACTGAAAAGGAAGGAAGGCGAAGTAGATGAAGAGCGCCAAAGCCTTGCCCAGCAACATGAACTTGTAAAAAAGCGCAAGGAAGAACTCGATAAGTTCAACGCCCAGAAAGTAGCCGTGCTCGAAGGCATTTCTAAACTCTCTGCCGATCAGGCTCGCGATCAATTGGTAGAGTCAATGAAGGAAGAAGCTAATACAAAAGCCAGCTCCTACATTAAAGACATTATGGAACAAGCCAAACTTTCTGCAACAAAAGAGGCTAAGAAAATTGTGGTGGAAACTATCCAGCGCACAGCTACAGAACATGCAGTTGAAAACTGTGTCTCTATTTTCAACATTGAAAGTGACGACATCAAAGGAAAGATCATTGGTCGCGAAGGAAGAAACATTCGTGCACTGGAAGCGGCTACAGGAGTTGAAATAATTGTAGATGATACACCGGAAGCGATTATCATTTCCGGATTTGATCCTGTAAGGAGGGAGATTGCCAGGTTATCTCTGCACAGACTTGTACAAGATGGCCGCATTCATCCCGCACGCATTGAAGAGATTGTAGCTAAGACTACAAAAAACATTGATGATGAGATTGTGGAGATTGGAGAACGCACCGTAATTGATCTTGGCATTCATGGCTTAGCGCCAGAATTAATTAAGATGGTTGGTCGTATGCGCTATCGTTCGTCTTATGGACAAAACTTATTGCAACATTCGCGTGAAGTAGCTAATCTCTGCGCCATCATGGCGGCTGAACTTGGCTTGAATGTGAAACAAGCAAAACGTGCCGGCCTTCTGCACGACATTGGCAAAGTATGGCACGAAGAATTAGAGAAACCTCATGCTATCGTAGGTATGGAGTTAGCTCAGAAATACAAAGAGCATCCAATCATCTGCAATGCCATTGGTGCTCACCACGATGAAATTGAGATGACGAGCATCATCTCGCCTATCGTTCAATCTTGCGATGCCATCTCTGGCGCGAGACCAGGTGCAAGACGCGAAGTAATGGAGCAATACATTAAACGCTTAAAAGATTTGGAAGCAGTGGGCTTGAGTTTTGAAGGAGTTGAAAAGTGCTATGCGATACAGGCAGGGCGCGAATTGCGCGTGATGGTGGATGCCGAGAAAGCATCTGATGAACGTGCCTCACAATTGAGCTTTGATATATCTCAAAAGATTGAAAAAGACATGCAGTATCCTGGTCAGATAAAAGTAACTGTTATCCGGGAGATGCGCAGTGTTGCGTATGCCAAATAAATAATCAACACAGATTCGAAAATTAGGAAACCCCATTCATGGGGTTTCCTTTTTGGAATTCAAATGATCTCGGTTGACTACTGACAGGTGCTTACAGAAGTTCTCGTAGTTCAATCCCCCTCATTGGTCGATTTTCTTTGACCATTCCTATAAAATTCTCCGAATGGTAAGAATTTACTTGTGCGAATGGGTAAATTTAAAATTCTGGTAAATCCAATATGGTTAAATGGCAGGTGCTCAAATCCTAGTGTTCTCAGTCGTTGCCCTGCTTATTCCCTTTCTGACCTTCAGTCAGCCAGGGTTGTCTGATACGCTTCATGTAAAAGCTGCGACCGATCACGCAAAAAATATCTATTATCAATCTGGCAAGGATCATTCAAATCTTTATAACGGAAAGGAATACATAGCCTTCAAAAAAAACATGCCTGAAGTAGGAACCCTGTTTTTCCATTCCGATGATTGGGAAGAGGGTCATGTGTTCTACGATGGAGAATTATACGAAGGAGTGTCCATGCGCCTTGATCTTTTGCGCGAAAAGGTATTGGTTGAGCACAAAGGTCATGGGGAAATAGAGTTGATCAGTGAAAAAATAAAATACTTTGGAATAGCAGGGCATACTTTCTTAGGCTCTACCAATAATAAGGAAATCAAATCCCTGAGTTTAGGTTTCTATGATCTAATCTATGATGGCCATACAAAAGTTTTTGTGAGGCGTCTAAAAGTAGCTGAAGAAAGAATAGAAACACAGGTTAGTATGATCTTAACCTTTAAAGAGAAAAACACCATTAGCATATTGAAAAATGGAAAGTTTTATGAAGTAGGTAATAAATCTTCGGCCCTAAAAATCTTCGGAGATCAAAAAAGTGCGGTGAAAAAATTCATGTCAAAAAATAATATCCGTTATCGCGCCAATCGAGAGGAAGCTCTTATTAAGACGGCTACAGAGTATGATCAATTAACGCACTAAGATGTCGGCTATGAAATTTACTTTGTGCGCGTTTCTAACTGGTTTAACAACTTTATGTTCGTTGGCTCAGGATGACAAAGCCATTAGCGCAGATTTCAAAAACCTGAAATTCGTGGAGTTTGTAAATCAGATTGAAAAAAGTACAGATTACCGCTTCTACTACAATAAAATCTGGATCGATAGTCTTACCGTAAACCTCTCTGTTCTGAGGAAGACAGTTCCTGAGATTTTGGATGAGATTTTTCTGAACACTGAATTAAGACATGCCATCGATAAAAATCACTCCGTCTATATTTCTCTTGGTCAGTCTATGGCAACGGAGTTGCCCATTGATTTTTTTGGCGAAGGCGAACTCAATGCACAAAGAACGAATACGCAGGAGTATACACTCTATGAGGAAGTAGATAAGGCAAAGGAAGAAAAATTATTTACCATAGGACTTAAAACTGCAAACTCAAAAACCACTGCCAACATTGCCGGGTATGTTCGTAACGAGAAATCAGGTGAGGCCGTCATTGGTGCTTCTGTCTTCATTGAAAATCCTCTCATAGGAGTTGCATCGGATCCATTTGGATATTTTTCTATCACTTTACCCAAAGGCCGGCACGAATTAATCATCAAAAGCCTTGAAATGAAAGGCACCAAGCGCCAGGTTATGCTATACTCGGATGGTAAATTGGATATTGAACTGCAAGAGGATGTAACACCTCTAAAGGAAGTGATCGTACAATCCGAACGGGATGCACAAGTGTTAGGTCTTCAGATGGGCTTAGAAAAGTTGGATCTTAAAACAATCAAACAAATCCCAGTGGCGCTGGGTGAAGTAGATATCTTTAAAGCCATACTCACTTTACCAGGTGTTCAATCTGTTGGCGAAGGAACAGTAGGATTAAATATTCGTGGCGGAGCCGCTGATCAGAACCTAATCTTATATAATGATGCTACTATTTTTAATCCATCTCACCTATTTGGTTTCTTTTCCGCATTCAATCCGGATATCCTTAAAAATGTTGAACTCTATAAAAGTGGCATACCCGCAGAATACGGTGGCCGTTTGTCAGCCGTACTAGATGTTAACACGCGTGAAGGCAACAAAAGAAAATTTGAAGGCTCAGGAGGAATCAGCCCAGTGACCGGAAGATTTTCATTAGAGGGCCCTATCTTCAAAGATAAAACTTCATTCCTAATTGCAGGCAGGTCCACTTATTCAGATTGGTTGCTCACCAAAATTCCTTCAACAAATTTAAAAAACAGTGAAGCTTCATTTTATGATGTGAACTTGTCACTCAGTCACCAAATGAACGACAAAAATAGTTTCTACGTATCTGGCTATCTCAGCAAAGATGCTTTCAAACTTGGCAGCGATACTATATATAATTACTCCAATCAAACAGCATCAGCAAAGTGGAAGCACGTGTTTGGAAATAAATTTTATGGCATCCTTACCTCAAGTTATAGCGGTTACGACTACAAGGTTTCGAGCGAGGCCAATCCAGTCAACAGCTTTGAACTATCCTACTATGTTAAACAGGTAAATATTAAGGCTGATTTTAATTACTTCCTGAGTTCAAAACATACGCTGAATTTTGGTGCATCAACAATAAATTACAGAATATCGCCCGGAAATTTTCAACCTAGTGGAGAAGAGTCGCTTGTAGTGCCTGATGTCTTACAAAAAGAACAAGGTGAAGAAAGTGCAATCTATATAGGAGACAATTTTGAAGTCACTCCTCGCCTTTCACTGTACGGAGGTTTGCGCTATTCAGCGTTTCAGAATCTTGGGCCAAAAGATGTTTTCACGTATGACCCTCTTGTTCCTAAAAATGAAAACTCGATCCTGGATACTGTCCATTATTCATCGGGAGAAACAATAGCCAACTACCAGGGGCCAGAATACCGATTCTCGGCACGCTATACCTTGTCAGACAATAGTTCAGTCAAGTTTGGGTACAATAAAATGAGACAATATCTACAAATGCTATCCAACACAGCAGCTATTTCACCAATTGATATATGGAAACTAAGCGACACGTATGTTAAACCACAAATTGGCGATCAGTTTTCCGTTGGCTACTACAAGAATTTTAAATCTATGTTCGAAACGTCTGTGGAAGTCTACTATAAATCCATGCAAAACTTTCTTGACTTCAAGAATGGAGCACAATTAATTCTCAATCCAAACATAGAAACCGACATTGTTAATGCAACTGGAAAGGCCTATGGAGCAGAATTTATGATTAAGAAATTAAGTGGTAAACTTAATGGCTGGATTAGTTATACGTATTCACGGTCTTTTCTG
>JAYVBN010000437.1:0-3018 GCA_043750455.1 Bacteroidia bacterium
ACCATGGCCACTCTTACCTCTTTTATGAATGAAATGGATGGGATAAAACCCTCCGAAGAAAAAATGCCTGTTTTATTTATTGGTCATGGCAGCCCGATGAACGCCATTGATAAAAATGAATACCACAACTCCTGGATAGAACTGGGTAAAAAATTACCAAGACCAAAGGCAATTCTGACAATTTCCGCTCACTGGCTCACCCGAGATACCCGTGTGACAGCCATGGAACGACCTAAAACAATACATGACTTTGGAGGATTTCCAAAAGAACTGTTTGCACAACAGTATCCTGCTCAGGGCTCACCTTACTTTGCTGAACTTACTAAGAAGTTGGTAACCAAAACCTCCGTTCAATCAGATTTTGATTGGGGCCTTGATCATGGAACCTGGAGTTTCTTAGCGCCAATGTATCCACAAGCAGATATTCCGGTGTACCAACTCAGTTTAGATTATTACAAGCCTATGCAATATCACTATGAGTTGGCTATGGAGTTAGCAGAACTTCGCACAAAAGGAGTGATGGTCATTGGCAGCGGCAACATTGTTCATAACCTAAGCATGCTTAATTTTTCTGGCCAAACGTACGATTGGGCTATCGAATTTGATCAAAAGATGAAAGAATTTATTGCCGATAAGAATCACCAGGCAATTGTGCAATATGAGAAGCTGGGTTCAATTGCAAAATTAGCCGTGCCCACGCATGATCACTATTTGCCACTTATTTATTCAATTGCTCTACACGCTAATAATGAGCAAATTTCTTTCTTTAACGAAAAGACAGATATGGGTGCTGTTTCTATGCGTTCATTTAGAATAGGTTGAATGATGTGATTTATTTTCGCCCAGCTATTATTTTTTTTATCGTGGTGTGTGCCCATTGCACATCCGAAGAATTTGCGGGGCCAGTAATTTGAATAGATTTATTCCTGACCTCACCTGCCCTTAACTCACCTACAACTACATTCTCCATGATAAGTACAATATTCACATCGGTAGTTGTCGTAAGCTCTTTTAATATGGCAGTGCCTTCATTTGAGAAAGATAATTGAAAGTAACTTTGATCTTTTTTTTGATCATTAATAATTTCTGAGACACTAGTAAACTCGCTCGCGGGAATAATGGGTTTTTCAGGAACAAAAACGGACTTGCTCTTTATACGGTCTTGTGTCAAAACGATTTTACCAAAACCTTTAGAACTTTTTTTACCAGACTTCATTTTTAGGAATATTCCAGATGAATTCTCCTGTGCATATGACGTGCTAAAAATGGTGATTAATAATCCTAAAGCAATTAGTTTCAATAGCATTTTAGGTCTCCTTATTTTCATGGCGAAACCTGTTAAAAAACTTCTACGTTCGAAAGTATCGGACTGGCCCTGGAGGCCGTAATTTTTATTCTCACTTTATCTGTAGTAGCGGGTGCTATTTTAATAATTCGTTTATAGCCAATAGTTGTTGCCGCAGCTACCTCCTGCCAGGCATTGTCTTTCCAGACCTCAATCGAAAAATTTTTTACCCGTTGACCCAATTTAATGTATTCCTGCAGCAGGATGTACCTGATATTTTGAACTGTGCCAAGTCTAATTTCTAAACTTCCGGTAGTGATATCGTCATCAGTAGTCCAATACGTTTCGTTATTTCCATCCGTGATATTGGCCGCAGAAAATTGATCATCTTCACCGCGATAAGTTGTTGCTTCTACGTTTGCATTCAATGCTAAATTAGTTTTAAGTTCTTTATCTAATATAGAGCGAAAGCCTTTCAGGGCGTTAACATCATTTTCATGAATGAGACCTCGTCTGTCGGGAGGCATATTAAGGAGTAGGGTAGAACCTCGCCCAACCGAAGTCAGATAAATCTCAAATAGTTTTTCGGGCGTCTTCACCAATGAATCCTCTTCAGCATGATAAAACCATCCTTTGCGAATGGAGACATCTACCTCAGCGGGTATCCACTGATTCCCGTTTTCCGATCCTTCATTCAGTAGTTTTTCAATTCCTGCCTTGCCAGCATAAAGTGTATCTGCACTGATGGTATTCCAATTGGTTTCACCTGCAATTCCTCTTTCATTGCCCACCCAGCGAACCCCTGGTCCAGCATCACTAAAGAAAATAATGTTTGGTTCCATTTTTCTTACAAGATCAAGTGTTGTTGGCCAGTCATAGTAAGTTGATCCATTGATACTTCGCTTCTCTCGTTTGCCTCCGTAAAATCCATCTCCTCCATTGGCGCCATCAAACCACATTTCAAAAACTGGCCCGTAATTGGTAAACAGTTCTGTCAATTGATTTCTGTAATATTCAATGTAGGCTGGTGTTCCGTAGTCTTTGTGATTACGATCCCATGGAGATAAATAAATTCCAAATTTTAAATCATACTTTTTGCAGGCATCGGCTACGGCACGCACTACATCACCTTTTCCGTTTTCCCACGAACTATTTTTTACAGAGTGCTCTGTGTATTGACTTGGCCACAGGCAAAATCCATCGTGATGCTTGCAGGTAAGTATTACTCCTTTGAATCCTGTTTCTTTAAAAGTACTTACCCATTGATCGGCATTGAATTCAGAGGGGTTGAAAATGGATGGCTGCTCATCGCCATAGCCCCATTCTTTTCCTGTGAATGTGTTGGTGGTGAAGTGAACAAAAGCATTCATCTCCATTTGGTGCCAGGCCAATTGATTGGCACTTGGCAGCCCAGATAGCGGAGTAGGCGGAACTATTTCTTTTGAGGCACATGCAAACAGAAGTGATAAAAGCGAAAGTTGAAATAAGGTTTTCATAGATTATAAATTAGCCAACTGGGATATTGCTTCCATTGTATTATCGATCGGCAGCTTGCACGTTTTGTTTTCACAAACATAAATCATTGTCTTCCCCTCAATTAATTTGTTCTGTAATAATGCGAGGGATCCTTCTGCATTCCCTCCAAGAAAAATTGATTGGGGCAAATAATGTTTATGAAATTCTGCAAGTTTATCTTTCCATTCATTTCCTGTAATGGCTATTTCATAAGGAGG
>JAYVBN010000438.1:0-4941 GCA_043750455.1 Bacteroidia bacterium
AATTCAGCACTTACCCACATGCCAAATTCAAACGCAATATCAGGATGGGCATACGTGCCTCCATACCGGCCCGCTGTAGCTTTCAAACCAATGGCATTAGTTTTCTCCTGCCACTCTTTGACGCTGATTTTATAGTTGTTCAACCCCGCCTGACTTTTAATTATGGCGAATTCGCCATAATTAAAACTGGGATTATAAACGCTCTCCCAAAAACTCAACGGTATTTCGGTTTCTCAGCCAATCGGAAATAAAGAAATCACCGTCCTTGGCTTTCAGCATATCAGTTAAAGAGATAAAATCCGTATCATTTTGCCTCATGATCGTGATCTCCGTCCCTTTTACATTTATTGTTTTTGCCATCTTATATACTTTGAATCTTTTCGATTAATTGATTCTTGATATTCCGTATGTCGTTAGCTACCTCAATAAAGTGCCATTCAGGATAGTTGTATTTATCCTTTAATGAGTTCACAGCTGTCAGCCCATGCATAAAACGCTTAAGTTTAAAAATAGGCAAAAAGCTCTAGAAAATGACGCGCTAAATTAGCAGGGCAGCAGGTTGGCTGCTGCTACGTTGCAGAGATATTAGAACAATGGCAAGTGCCAAAAAAACCCGAAACAAAAAAGGCTCCTTTTCAAGAGCCTCTTTCTAAATCAATTAAAAAGATGTTTAAGCAAATCTCTTCGCCACCTCACTCCAATTCACAACATTCCAAAAGGCAGCACAATAATCTGGTCTGCGGTTTTGATAGTTGAGATAGTAAGCATGTTCCCACACATCCAAGCCGAGAAGTGGGGTGCCTTTTACTTCTGCCACGTCCATCAAAGGATTGTCTTGATTAGGTGTTGAAGTGATCGCTAACTTTCCATCGGCACCTTTGATTAACCAAGCCCAGCCTGAACCGAAACGAGTGGTGGCTGCTGCATTGAATTTTGTTTTGAATTCATCAAAGTTTCCAAAGGCTGCATTGATGGCATCTGCCAACGCACCCGTTGGAGCGCCTCCTGCATTTGGAGCCATGATCGTCCAGAATAAGCTGTGGTTATAATGGCCACCGCCATTGTTGCGGACGGGTGCAGGAAATTTTGAAATGTTTTTACAGATTTCTTCAATGCTCTGGTTTTCCTCCGGCTTACCGGCTAAAGCATTATTCAAATTGGTAACATATGCATTGTGATGCTTGCCATGATGGATTTCCATTGTGCGTGCATCGATATGTGGTTCCAGTGCATTGAATGCATAAGGAAGTGCGGGAAGTGTAAAGGCCATATTTCTTATTTTTTTAGTTTAACAAATTTCAGTTATCAAATATAGTGGATTCTGGATACTATCTGGGCACTTGAACCGGGATTATGCAATAGTCACGACCTTAAGGTCGTGGAAAATAAACTAAAGGAAAATTGGCTTTAGCCAAAATACATTGGGCTAAAGCCCTTTGGGTTTGGGTTCATTCGTTCCCCGACATAAATGTCGGGGCTATTTTTTCTCATGCATATTCTAGGGTTGAATTGTGGCGTACAACTTTTTATAATAAGGTATTCTCTCCGGCCAGGGATGGAAGTGAAAAGCCTCCCGCATAATGGCGGGATAAACTCCGTGAATTTGTATTGTGATAGACGACCTGCCTAACGGACAGGCAGGCTTGTAACGTACAGCCCGGTGGCGCGCCTCGCGACAGGCCGCCAAAAACTTCTATCAAAATTTCTGTACTCATTCATCAATATAATCCAGCATCAAGAATCAAGTCTCAATACTTACTCACCAATTCTCCCAACGTTTTAATACCCTTCTCCACTTTATCGCTCCAGGGCAAACCATAGCTCAGGCGAAAGTAGTTGTGAAACTGACCTTGTGAAGAAAATATTTGGCCGGGCGCAATTCCAATATTATGTTTTAAGGCGCGCTTATGAAGTCGGTATCCATCTACTTTTTTATCCATCTCCACCCAAAGTACAAATCCTCCCTGAGGCCGGGTAACGCGAGTGTCTTGCGGAAAATATTCAGACAAGGCTTGAAGGTAGCGAAGACATTGTGTGTGCAACGCCTTTCGCAAATGACGTAAGTGCAACTCATACCTGCCATTCTGAAGGAAATGTGCAATCGCGGCTTGCGCGAGAGTATTGGTAGCAACGTTGTGCATTCGTTTCAATTGGATAACGCTGTCCTTGAACTTACCCGGCACTGCCCAGCCGATGCGATAGCCAGGGGCAAGTGATTTTGAAAACGACCCACAATGAAGCACCAAACCTTTCTTGTCATACGTCTTGCATGTCTTTGGGCGGGTCTTTCCAAAATACATCTCTCCATATATATCATCTTCAATCAATGGAATGTCTTTCTTCGCGAGCATCTCTACCAGATGCTTCTTTTTATCATCGGGGATAATATTTCCCAATGGGTTGTTAAAATTGCACACGAATAAACATGCTTTAATATTGAAGCGGGGAATTGCCTGTTCCAGATAATTAAGATCAATACCTGTAACCGGATCTGTTGGCACTTCAACTACTTTTAAACCAAGACTTTGCATGACCCTGAATATTCCATAGAAGGTTGGGCTTTCGGTAGCGACAGCATCGCCTGGTTTTGTAACTGCTTTCAAACAAAATGAAAGTGCTTCCATGCAACCAGCGGTAACAACAATATCTTCCTCACTTAAAGAACCACCCCAGTTAAAACTTAATCGTGCAATTTGCTTTCGTAATAGCTCATTGCCCTGAATATGCTCGTAGCCCAAACAATGATCAGGCGCACTGCGCAACGCATGCATTACCGATTTGTTGAGTTTGGCAGACGGCAACAAACTTGCATCAGGAGCGCTCAATGAAAATGAAAGTAGTTTTGGTGAACGTAGATCATGATAAACACTGGAGATCATTTCATCAACGCTCACAGCAAGAGCCTCATCCGTTGGTTCGCTACAAGTAGGAGTATCAAACGTATGTTGTGGAGAGAATTTTACATAATAACCCGATTGCGGCCGAGCTTCAATCAATCCCTTACTTTCAAGATGATAGTAGGCTTGAAAAGATGTACTGAGACTTATTCCTTGCTCTTTGCTCAGCGCACGCACTGATAAAAGTTTATCGCCAATCTTGAGTGCGCGTTTCTCAATCAATTTTTCAATGCGTTCCGCCACTTCCACATACAAGTGTTCCGACTTTAGCTCAAGTGTTTCGATTTCCATATTTTTAGTTTCAAGTTCTAAGTCTCAAGTTTCAAGTTCTAAGTTCCAAGTTCCAGGTTTCAGGTTTCAGGTTTCAGGTTTCAGAATCTTGATTGGAAATGTTCGTTTGATAAGGTTCATCAGGCTCAGTGACATATTTTGTGCCTTTAAAGTCGCTTTCATTTAGGTAGGACATAAACTTTGAGATTAGCTTGCTTATTACTGTTGCTTCCTCCTTAAGTTCGTTGAAGGCAAGTTCGGTTATGTGATGACGATCAACTGCTCTGTAAAGTTGGGATCTTACTTCTCCCGCTGAACCCTTAGCGATTGAGAGAAATTGAATAAACTCCCGTTTCCCATCTCTTTCAAAGCCTTCAGCTATATTATCCATAATAGAGCCCGAAGCACTATTTATTTGATCGCGTAGTTTGAAATCTGTTTTAAAACTTCCTTCATTAATTAAAACGTAGATTTTGTTAGCTAAGATCCGTGCCTTCTGCCAGGCAAGGATATCCTCAAAAGATTTTATAGTAGCCATAGCTGAAACGAAACATGAGACTTAAAACATTGAACTTTGGACTAATACAACTGATCTGGTCAAAATTACTAAAACTGAAACTGTTTTGTCAACGTTTTTAAGAGAAAATTTGTGAAGATTTTAAGGAACATCAAAACGAAATGAAAAAGCTTATTGTCCTTCTGGGTATTTTTGTAGTCATCCTCATCGCAGTGGTCATTCAATTACAACCGGCATGAAAACAGAAATGAAAAATCAGAAAAGTCTGCTCTTCGCTTACCTCGCCTTAGCTGCGATTTGTGTTATCTGGGGCACCACTTACCTGGCGCTTAGAATTGGTGTGACTCAATTTCCACCCTTTCTCTTTTCAATGTTACGCTTTCTGATTGCCGGGCCGATCTTGATTGCATTTATGTTGACAATCGGCAAAGCCAAATGGCCAGACAGAAAAACAGTATTCAATCAAGCGGTTGGTGGCTTCTTTATGACCACTCTTGGTATAAGCGTAGTAGGTTGGGCAGAAGTATATGTTTCCAGTGGTGTCGCTGCCATCATCTGTTCAGTCATGCCTATCTGGACAATCTTAATAAACCTGGTGGTGAGTAAAGACGAACGCCCCAATTGGCTTATCATCTTAGGATTGATAATAGGGCTCAGTGGAATCGTCATGATTTTTGGCGAACACCTGACCGAATTTTCAGATTCGAAATACAAGATTGGAATCATCATGACCTTTGTCGCCAATTTAAGTTGGGCAATTGGCAGCATCTGGACAAAGAAGAAAAACCAAAACTCGAATCCGTTTCTTAATGCAGGTCTGCAAATGCTCTTTGGTGGATTGTTATTAATCCCGTTCACTTTACTTCTGGATGATTACAGCAACATCCAATGGTCGGGTGAAGTAGTTTCTTCATTGATCTATATGATTCTGGTGGGTTCTGTTGGAGCGTATGCTTGTTATTCTTACGCTATTAATAAATTGCCAATGACTATTGTTTCTCTTTATGCTTACATCAATCCAATAGTAGCCGTTGTTTTGGGCTGGTTGATACTGGATGAGAAGCTTAACACAAGAATTGGTATAGCCATTTTGGTAACAATCGCAGGAATTTATTTTGTGAACAGAGGTTATCAAATGAAAACTGTTCCGCTCAAGCCACTTGCTGGCGTAAAATCTATTCTAAGAAATTTAAAAGCTATCGCTTTCCGTTAAGTATGAAAATCAAGATCTATCAAATAGATGCTTTTGCAGATAAA
>JAYVBN010000439.1:0-14875 GCA_043750455.1 Bacteroidia bacterium
TTACTTATTCTCTCCTTTCGATCCCAGCGGCACTGGCGGTCTGCAACTTCCTTCTGGCACCGGATATTATTGGAATTCCGTAGTCATTAATTATGACTCCGATGCCCGTAAAAAATTATTTTTCAATTTTCAGTCGCGTCTTGGAGAATACTATAATGGGTATCGCCAGAGTATAGAGGGCACATTAAGTTATCGGCTTCAGCCGTATGCTGTTCTTTCCATGGATTTTAGCTACAACCATATCAGACTACCGGAACCTTACAGCAGTTCGGATTTAGTACTACTTGGACCCAAGTTCGATTTTACTTTCTCCAGAAAGGTATTCTGGACAACTTATGTCCAATACAACAATCAAATCAACAACGTAAACATCAATTCCAGGTTGCAGTGGCGCTTCAGGCCGGTGTCTGATTTGTTCTTAGTTTATACAGACAATTACTTCGCAGAGTCGTTCGAAAACGGAGACATCTTTTATGTCGGAGCTCCAAAATTTAGATCCTTGGTACTAAAATTCACCTATTGGCTCAATCTTTGATAAATATTTTCATCTGAAAATCAGATAGTTATAAAATATTGTTTGTGTGTTTAAACATATATTTTAAAAACTTCGTTAGTTTCACAAACTCAAAAAAATCAAACAAACTATGAAAAAAATTATCGCAGTATTATCCCTTGTTATTATTGCAGGGGTAGCATCGGCTCAAACAAAATGGGCGATCGACAAAGCGCACACCAACATTCAGTTTAACGTCACTCACATGGTGGTGTCTGAAGTAAATGGCAGCTTCAAAGAATTTGACGGATCTATCGTAAGCAAGTCTGACGATTTTAACGGTGCAGAAGTTGAATTTACAATTCAGACGGCTTCCATTAACACAAGTAATGAGAACAGAGATAAGCATTTGAAATCGGATGACTTCTTTAATGCAGAAGCATTCCCTGCTGTAAAATTCAAAGGCACACTTGTAAAAGAGGACGGCAAATACCAGTTGAAAGGTGATTTCACTATTCGTGATGTAACCAAGCCCGTTGCTTTTGATGTTACCTATGGTGGTTCAATTGACACTGGCCGTGGAATTAAAGCAGGCTTTAAACTTAATGGCAAGATCAATCGTTTGGAGTATGGTTTGAAGTGGAGCAACAAGTTAGCTTCTAGTGAACTCATTGTCGCAGATGCTGTAGAAATTGTCTGCAAAATCGAGTTGAATAAAGAGGTTCCTAAATAATTTCCTTATTAGAAGAGCGATCACAATTGTATAGTGTGATCGCTTTTTTATCTTCATGAAGATCGAAGAAGAAATCAAACAGACCGTGTTTAGAAACCCACATCAAAAAGTTGGGATCAATCTGATCTTTACCTACAACTGGTTGATTAATAAACACAAGGATTTTTTTAAGCCGTATGGTATCACCAATCAACAGTACAATATTCTCAGAATTCTGAAAGGGCAATTCCCTAAAAGCATTTCTGGTGCCGACATAAAAGAGCGAATGATGGATAAAAATTCTGATGTCTCGCGGCTGATTGATCGCTTGCTTTTGAAGAAATTAGTGATCAAAAGTCAATGCCCATCCGATAAACGGGCTGCCGATGTAGCTATCCATGAAAATGGATTGGCGTTGCTCAAAGAAATTGACTTAAAGGTAAATTCTTTGGACAGTTCACTCGGTTCCCTTACCCCAGAAGAGGCAACTCAGTTAAGTGCCTTGCTGGATAAAAGTCGCAGCTAACCGGCTGACCTTATATTTTTCCTAGTTCATCTTTTACAAAGCTCATCAGTTCTTTGATGTAGCCACTACTAAAATCAAATTTTATTCCCGCAGTCTTATAAATTTCCGGGATAGTGCGCATGTAGCCCAACTTTAGCGCATTCATATAACCTTGCAATCCATTTTGTTTGTCTTGTCTAAAGCTTCTCCACACTGCTATTGCACCAAGTTGCGCCATGCCATACTCGATGTAATAAAAAGGAACTTCATACAAGTGCAATTGTTTTTGCCACATATAGTCTTTTGCTTCCTGCAAACCCGTCCAATCGGTAACGGTATCGGCAAACTGATCGAATGTTTTGTTCCAATTTGCTTTGCGATCTTCCAAAGAATGATTTGGGTTTTCATATACCCAGTGCTGAAACTTATCAATCGTAGCTACCCACGGAAGTGTTTCAATGATGTCCTCCAGTTGATCGCGCTTGGCACGTTTTAATTCAGCTTCATTCGGAAAGAAAATTTGCCATTGATCCATCGAGATTAACTCCATCGACATAGAAGCAAGTTCTGCCACTTCCATAGGTGGCGATTTAAAGTCATTCAGCTCCAAATCCTTCGTCAGGAAATTATGAACAGCATGGCCGCCTTCATGCATGATAGTAGTCATGTCTCTCATTGTAGAAGTCGCATTCATAAAAATAAAAGGCACTCCTATTTCAGAGAGTGGATAATTATAACCTCCTGGTGCTTTTCCTTTGCGGGATTCAAGATCGAGGTGACCCATCTCCTTCATAATAGAAAGGCACTGACCCAGAAAAGGATCTAATTTTCTAAAACACTCAATTGATTTTTCAGTCAGATCTTTTCCATCCGCGAAAGCTTTCAATGCATCACGGCCTTCGGCATCAACCGCTTTATCCCAGGGGCGAAGTTGGGCGACTTTCAATTTCTCTTTTCGCTCCTTTGTTAATCCATTCAGGATCGGGACAACTTCGGATTGAATAGCTTCATGAAATTTAAAGCAATCAGCTGGTGTGTAGTCAAACCTACCGTAGGATTTAAACATGTAATCCCTAAAATTAGAAAAGCCGGCATTAGTCGAAACTTTATGTCTGAGATTAATAAGTTTTGTATAAAGATCATCTAGCACCACTTTATCCTTCAGTCTTCGCGCATTAATTCTGGTGTAAACATCTTCACGCCTGGCGCGATCCGTTTCTTGTAAGATGACAGCAGCCTGTTGTAAAGTCAGTTCTTGTCCATTCAACTCTACCGTCATGGCTCCGGAAATCTGGGCATACTTTTGTGTTTCCGTGCTGATCTCCGTGTACAACGGCACGTTCTCTTCGCGAAAGAGTTCAATATCTTTTTTCAGGTTGCGCACCATCATATCGTAACCTTGTTCCTTTTCCAACTCAGTCAAAAAAGGAGAAGCCATCGCCTTTTTATTTAATTGATCAGAGACCGGTGCTATCTGTGGCTGAATATTCTGTACAAAATCCTGATAGGCATTTCTGTACTCTTCGTTCTCTGTGAAGCACGTCATGCGGATGTAACGCCAGCCCATATCTTCCGACAAAACCGATTCCAGCTCACTACGGTCGTGTAACCATTTTTTTAATTGAGCAGGCGTACTTATTTCGCGGGCGAGAAGATTATCAAAAAAAGGCTTCAACACCTCCCAGGTGGTCAGCTTAAAATCTTCCGAAAGGAACTTTCTTGCCGGACGCTTTGGAATATCCAATGTATTATTCATTCAATAAATATTTTCAAGTTTTATGAGTGCCAAAGTTGATCAAAAAATCAGAACTTTAATATGCTTGTTCAATCAGGAATTATATCTATTTTTCTTGAAAATACAGTTGTATGAAAAATCTACTCTACTTGACATTACTGTTGATCATCGTCAGTTGCTCAACAAAAGAGACAGTCACCTACGGAACAATAGAACAACTTGATCCTGCTTTAAGTGAAATTATTTCACCAGATGCCAAAGTCGATTTTCTGGCCGAGGGTTTCGATTGGAGTGAAGGTCCTCTTTGGGTGGAAAGTCAAAAGATGTTGTTGTTTACCGATGTTCCAAAAAACGTCATTCATAAATGGACAGAAGAAAAAGGAGTTGAGGTTTACTTAACTCCTTCCGGTCACACAGGTCCAGATCCGCTAAGCAAGGAGCCAGGTGCCAACGGGCTTGCACTTGACGATGAAGATAATTTATTGCTTTGCCAGCATGGAGACAGAAGGGTTGCTATGATGAATAGCTCTTGGGACATGCCTGTGCCCGATTTCAAAACTGTGGCCGAAACCTATAATGGAAAAAAATTCAATAGCCCGAATGATCTTGTTTTCTATAATCACGACATCTACTTTACGGATCCGCCTTACGGTCTTCTTGCTGATTCTGTAAAAGAGCTCCCCTATCAAGGTGTATATAAGGTTACTGTCGATGGCAAAGTTGTTTTACTTATTGATTCCTTAACACGGCCTAACGGTATTGCTTTTTCCCCTGATCATAAAAAAATGTACATCGCCAATTCCGATCCTGAAAAAGTGAGATGGTATGAATATGAAATGAGTGATTCAGGAACAGTGGTAAATGGAAAAGTATTTTATGACGCACAAGTTGAATCTAAAACTGACAAAGGAATGCCTGATGGATTGAAAGTGGATTCGAAAGGAAATATTTTCGCGTCAGGTCCTGGTGGGATTTGGATTTTTAATCCCGAAGGAAAAGTGCTTGGTAAAATAAAACTACCAAACCCAACAGCCAACTGTGCGTTAACCCAAGACGATAAAACACTTTTCATCACCTCAGATATGAACCTCCTACGCGTGAAATTGAAAGAGTAAAATGAATATTCTTATCGAAGCCCTGGGTTGGATTGGATCCATCGAAATACTTTTTGCTTACGGCCTCACCAGCTTTCAGAAAGTAAAAACCGACTCTGTGCTTTTTCAATCCCTAAACCTGACGGGTGGTATTTTCCTTATCGTCAACTCTATTTATCATGAGGCATATCCGTTTACGTTCATTAATTCAATCTGGGTTTTGATTGCCCTACCTGCTCTTATTAAAATTATAATTAAGAAAAATAGAAACCGCTAAAATCAATCTTTTGGAAATTTCGAATCAAAATATTCGCATTCAAAAAATAGTTGCTGCGCTTTCTGTCATCTTGCTGATTGCAAAAACAACCGCCTATCTCCTTACGGGATCGGTAGCTATCCTCACAGATGCACTTGAAAGTATTGTGAATGTTGTCGCTGGTTTCTTTGGACTGTACAGTTTGTATCTATCTGCTAAACCTAAAGATGCTGACCATCCCTATGGTCATGGAAAAATAGAATTCCTTTCAGCGGCCATTGAAGGCAGTATGATTACCCTTGCGGGGATTATCATTATTTATGAAGCTGTCAGAAATCTTATTCATCCCCACACGTTAAGTCAACTCGGGGTTGGTATGTGGCTGATTGGAAGTACAGCTCTTATCAATTTTATAATGGGTAGTCTGGCTATTAAAACTGGTACTAAAAATAACTCGCTTGCATTGACCGCAAGTGGCAAGCACCTTCAGTCAGATACTTATTCATCGGTGGGGATTTTAGTTGGCTTGCTCCTGGTCTATTTCACTAACATTCAATGGATAGACAGTGCAGTTGCACTTCTGTTTTCGATCATTATTGTGTACACAGGCGTAAAGATTGTTCGCAGTTCCATTGCAGGAATTATGGATGAGATGGATCATAAACTCTTGGCCAAGTTGGTTGATGTTCTAAACAAAAACCGAAGGGAAAACTGGATTGATCTTCACAATGTGCGCATCATTAAATACGGTAGTGTACTACACCTCGATGCACACCTTACCGTACCCTGGTACCTAAATGTACGAGAGGCTCATCATGAGATTGATGAGTTGGCAGCTTTGGTAAGAAAAGAATTTGGGGAATCGCTGGAGCTCTTTGTTCATTCTGACGGGTGTCTTGATTTCTCTTGTAAAATCTGTAAAAAACAAGAATGTGCAGTTCGAAAGTCTGAATTCATGGAGAGAGTAGAATGGACTATTGTCAATATTTCGATAGATAAGAAGCATAGGCTGTAAGTCAACTTTAACAATTTTCTAACTCCTACTGAATAGATAGACTAAAGCCATATCTTTACAGCTTAATTATTTTATTCTCATGGAAATCTTATACAAACCCTGGCCCTGGTATATAGCGGGACCACTCATAGGCCTCACAGTCCCTTTGCTTTTGCTACTGGACAATAAAAGATTCGGCATCTCCTCCACCATGCGCCAAATCTGTGCGGCCTGTATTCCTGCCAACATTAGTTTTCTCAAATACGATTGGAAGAAAGAGAGTTGGAATCTCTTTTTTGTTGGCGGAGTATTTATTGGCGGGTATCTGGCAGGCAATTTATTTGGAAACCCCGAGCCCGTTGCCGTGAGTGCAAGTGCTGCCACTACCATGAGTAGCTGGGGTGTTGCTTCATTTGATGGACAAATGCCAGAAAGTCTTTTTAATTTTTCGAGTCTGCTATCACTTAAAGGATTTATCTTAATAGTAGTTGGAGGATTTTTGGTTGGCTTTGGCACACGCTATGCCGGAGGATGCACATCAGGCCACGGCATCTTTGGACTTTCAACATTGCAATGGCCATCGTTAATAGCCACAGCACTTTTCTTTTTAGGTGGAATCATTGTCAGCAACTGGGTACTTCCTTACATTCTTCAATTATAAACAGATGAAAAATATCAAATTCATTTTAGCGGGAATTTTCTTCGGCATTGTATTGACGAAAGGCGAAGCCATCTCCTGGTATCGTATGCAGGAAATGTTTCACTTCCAAAGTTTTCATATGTTTGGCATTTTTATGACAGCTATTCCGGTGGGGGCTATATCTGTTCTGTTGATTAAAAAATTTAACATAAAGACATCGAAAGGTGAAACCGTTTCCATTCCAGACAAACCATTCAACAAAGGAATTATTTTCGGCAGTTTGATTTTCGGATTTGGTTGGGCATTGACCGGGGCTTGCCCAGGGCCGCTTTATGCACAACTTGGATCAGGGGTTCTGGTAACGATCGTTACTATAGCAGCAGCTCTGTTTGGAACCTGGACGTATGCATTGGTGAGAGAGAAGTTGCCGCATTAGAAAGACACAAAGAAAAAACCAGGCAATACTCAGTTCTATACGCTATTATTTTTCTTTACCTCCTTCTCTCAAAAAACAATATCTCCTTCCCTATGACCGCCATTTGACTGGATTGACTTTAAAAGGAAGTAAATCCTTAAACAAGCGATTCTTGTGGCTCTATTGGCCATTTATTAACTAATTCGTTCTGAACTAGCAAGTTAGACCCATTTCTATTAGCTTCATTGCCCAAACCAAACCCCATACCTATGAAAATGCAAATCATCCCAACAGTACTTGCTGCCCTTATTGGGCTGGCAGCTTGTACCAAACCTGCCCCCGTTATTGATACAATAGGTGAGCAGAATAAACTAGTCGTTCAAAATTATACTGATGCTGTGGTAAAAGGAGATACATCAGCTATTGAAGGATTTTTGGCCGGAACCTATATGGCTTATGGGCCAGCATTAAATGATTCTACTGATAGGCAACAAGATATAGCTGAGTGGAAAAAGAACTGGAGGGAAGCGTGGTCATCAGTGGATTTTGATAGGGCTGGTACTATAGCCTTTACAGTTCCGGCTGACGGAAGATTCCCAGGTGACTGGGTTTCCGATTGGGCAAAAATAACTGTCAACTATAAAAATGGATCTCCGTCAGTTACATTTTGGTGGAACGCTGTTTATCTGATAAAAGATGGAAAAATTCAAATCGTTAGAGTTTTTTATGACTTAAATGATATCCTTGTTCAACAAGGTTTTAAAGTTACTCCGCCTGAACCTGCAGCAAAATAATTCAAAGAGTCGTATTGTAATAAATTAAAAAACTCCTGTAACCAGGAGTTTTTTATTATCCAATCTCAATCACCACATCATCAGTCATCGGGTGACCTACACACGTCAGTACATATCCTTCATCACGCTCCGACTGGGAAAGTCCTTCTTCTTCATCCAACTTAACTTTACCAGACAAGGCCTTCCCGCGACAAGCGGTACACAAACCACTTTGGCAACTGAATGGTAAATCAATACCCGCATCCAGAGCAGTCTCCAGAATAGCACGATCGGGCTGCACCATTACTTTAAACTCTTGCCCATCATACCGGATGGTTACTTCACGGGTTTTATACTCTTCTTTTGCAATAGGAGTTTCTTTCTTCTCTTTATCTAAAACACCTGCCACAAAACTTTCTTTAAATATTTTTTCTTTCGGAATATGATGCTCCGCCAGTAACACATCTACATTTTTCATCATGCCCTCTGGGCCGCACATGAGGTAAGTGCTCTTCTCAATGCTCCATTCTGGAATACGCTCAAATAGTTTAACCAGCATATCATGATTTAACAGACCCGAATAACCTTGCCAGTTCATGGGCGCATTGTCAAGCACATGAATAACATGCAAACGACCTTCGTATGTAGTCTGCATTTTATCAAACTCATTTTTAAAAATGATGCTGTCAACATCCCGATTACAATAAATGAGGGAACAAATACTATCAGGCTCCTGCGAGAGAAGGCTTTTGATGATGGACATCATTGGCGTGATCCCAGAACCGCCTGCAAATAAAATCAAATGACGCTTGCCGTCCTTTTTATACTCGGTGGTGAATTGGCCCATCGGCTCCATCACCTTTAATTTGTTTCCTGCTTTTAAATTATCAGGCAGCCAATTGGACATCAATCCATTTTCAACACGTTTAACCGTTACTACTAAATCCTGATCTACAAAAGGTGAAGAACAAAGCGAATATGCCCTGCGCACTTCCTTGCCCTGAACGGGAATGATAAGCGTTAGGAACTGGCCCGATTTATAAGTGATCTTTTTTTCAGGTTGTTCAAACGCAATACTGATGGCGTCTTTTGTCTCCTGAATAATCTGCTTCACTTTGAGATCGTGATAGTGAGGGCCGTTGTGTGAAGGCTTTTCCTCCTTCTTATCGCTCTTCTTGAATAAACTAAATGCCATGATCAGAATAATATTGCAATGCAAAGTTAACAACCACAAGTCCAAATGCCTAATGTGCAGATATTAGAGATTGAACCAATATGTAAACTTTAACACCAATGCCCTGTTTTTAGTTTTGAGGTATTCCGGAAAATAATTTTCGGTGTAGACAACAAAAAAATCCGAAGCAGGCTTGTAACGCCATTGAAAGCGTGCGTTCAGGTTTACGTTGTCATACCGATCGTTGTATTGCACAAACGTGGTTAGAAAAAGTTTGTCGGTAAATGTAAAATCCAGTCGCGGACTCAGCAATAAGAAGGTCGCGCTTCCATAAGCGGGTGGCAGATCAATATAATTGTAATCCCCACTCACCGATATGCTGCCAAATGGCTGTACGCGATACGAGATCGTGCCCCCTGCACTTATTCTGTTTCCATTATAAAACTCACCGCCACTTGTCGTAAGTATGTACGTAAAAAGTTTGCGTGCATTAGAAGTGTATTTCACTTCAAATTCATTCCATTGATATTCTTCCCCTTTCAAAAATGTCGAATCGCCTTTTGGATACAATACGTCAAAATCGGCAGGCAACTTTTGGAAAATATTTTTTAAGGATGCTGTAAGCATGGCTGTGCTTCTGAACTTCATTGCATTTCGAAGAGTAATAGTTCGGTCAGTTAATGTTCCACCCGGAAGGTAATTTGTATCGAAGGTGAGACCCGGTGTTGTTAATACCAATGGACCTGACTTTGGATAAATTTTATAATCGAACATCATGATGCCACCTATGGATCCTGGATATATCGCGAGGTTAGGAACAAAGCCAACTTCGGCATTATAATTCTTGCCCAACCCAATAAATCCGCTCATCAAACTTATTTTCCGGGTATTGTAAGATGCAAAAGCGCCATATGAGGCCCTGTCTCCTTCAGAAAAATTATCAAACGAATAATGATAGTAAGCTTTGCCTCCCCACTTATTATCTGCTGTAAGCAGGTTGAAATCAACGCCTGCCACACGGTTATAGGTATTAAGTTTGGGCACCGTGTCAGTTCCATTCCATACCTCTTTCACCAGGTTTTTGTGATAAAACTTGTCAGGATTATACTCGCCTAGTCCAATAGATTCTTTATTGACCAAAAAGACATCAAAATTTGATCTTTCAAAAACTTGCTTCTGCAACACACCTACGGTATAATTTTGACCTGGCAATCCCAACGACTTCGTTTCTTTTGTTTGCAAATTCATTAGCCCCACACGCCATTTTTGTCCTAGTTTTCCGCTTACCCGCGCTCCATATAAAATCGGAACTCGAACTAAATTATTTGAGGTGTCAGTTGATAATCCAATCCTTCGCGAAAAAAAAGGTTGTGTAATAGAAGGGAACCCCGGTGCTGAAAAAAGATCACTGTTCTCTAAAAAGAATTGTCTTCGTTCTGGAAATTGAAATTCAAACCTTGTCAGATTGATTACTTGTTTATCCACCTCCACTGTAGAAAAATCAGGATTTACAGTGAGGTCAAGATTCATGGAGGGGGTAATAGCCACCTTGGCATCAAAGCCAGCATTGGCAGTTTTATCAGAAGCTTCATTCTCATTATCCTTTGACAGCGATGTTACCGCATAAGGAATCAGGGAAATGTTTGTTCCTGCATGGGGAGCAGGACTCTGCCATTGCAATTTGCCATAGAACGCCATCGAAGAAGGAAAAAACTGAATAGGAGTGGCTATCCAACTAGATACTTCGTTCCGCTTGAGATCCTGCCGCACAAAATTGAGATTCCATTCCTGGCTTTGATTGTATCTAAAAGATTTGAAAGGAATCGCCAATTCAGCGACCCATCGGTCTTCCATTCTATTCACCGCTGAATACCATTTGTTGTCCCAGTTGCCATTGTATCCTCCTTCACCTACTCCTCCACCAGACATCACACCTTCCCTCTGCACTCCATATGGAGTTACATTGAAATAGAAGCCATTGGTGAAATCATTAAAGGGATCCATGTACACCCCCACGTTATCATTGAGTGACCACTCGTAATCTCTACGTAGTGATTGAACTACATTCGGCTTATCATCGTCATAGCATACAAACGATAAATAAAAAAAGTCATCATCATAGGTAAGTCTTACTTCCGTTTGAAATGCTGGAGGCAATGAGTCAACCGGATAATTAAGAAAAAAATTAGTTGCGACACTGGCTGTCGTCCAATCTTCTTCATCAAGCACACCATCGGTAACAATTACTCCCTTTGCTTTAACAATGCCATTGCCAAAACCCGGTTTGTTTTTGGTTTGGGCTGATAACTCTCCTTCAATGAAAAAAGAGAAAAGAAAAATCAAACAGAAAAGAAATATCCGGCTATTCATAAAGCGCGCAAAAGTAAAAAAAATGATAGAATTGTCACTGCCGCTCACGTAAAGAGATGATCCTGGGTTCTAATTATCGGACAAACGGCAATCTTCTCTATTGCATCCCATTTGTGCATGATTGAAGATTTCACAAGTCGTTGCCGATGAGGGCCATGAGCTTCAGATGCTGTTTACATAATACAGAATCCTTTAGTATTTTTACATCTTAATAAACTAACTGTGCTTAACACCCTCAACGCGATTTCTCCGATAGACGGAAGATATTTTAGTACCACACAACCCCTGGCGCCTTACTTCTCAGAATTTGGATTAATACGCTACCGAGTATTGGTAGAGATCGAATATTTTGTTGCGCTGTGCGAATTACCCCTGAAACAACTGGAGAAATTTCCAAAAGATAAAATCGCCTCCCTTCGCAAACTTTATAAAGACTTTAGCGAAGCGGATGCGTTGGTGATCAAAGAAATTGAAAAAACCACCAATCACGATGTAAAGGCTGTTGAGTATTTTATCAAAAAAGAATTTGACAAACTTGGCCTGAGTGATTTCAAAGAATTCATTCACTTTGGGCTCACTTCGCAAGACATTAATAACACAGCTACTCCTTTATTGCTCAAAGAATTTTTGGAGAAGGAGTTTTTGCCAGCACTTAATCAGGTCATTCTATTATTAGATGTGCAAACCAAAGAATGGAAAGACATTGCTCTGTTGGCACGAACACATGGACAACCTGCCTCACCCACCCGATTAGGTAAAGAAATACAAGTCTTTAGTGAACGCATAAAAAAGCAACTAGCTCTTTTAAAAACTATTCCAAACTCTGCAAAATTTGGGGGGGCAACTGGAAATTTTAACGCACATCATGTCGCCTACCCGGACATTAACTGGGCTGATTTTGGAAATCAGTTTGTAAAAAAATATTTAGGTCTGGAAAGAAGTCATCCTACCACACAGATTGAACACTACGATAACCTTGCTGCACTGTTCGATAATCTTAAGCGTATCAATACCATACTCATTGACTACAGTCGTGATGTATGGCAGTACGTGGCGATGAATTATTTTAAGCAACGAATAAAAGAAGGGGAAGTGGGATCCAGTGCCATGCCTCACAAAGTAAATCCAATCGATTTTGAAAATGCAGAAGGTAATTTTGGATTAGCAAATGCATTGTTTGAACATCTTTCAGCTAAACTTCCTATATCAAGATTACAACGCGACCTTACAGACTCAACTGTGCTGCGCAATATTGGAGTGCCGTTAGCTCATTCCTTCATAGCTTTAAAATCTCTTGAAAAAGGAATCGGTAAACTTGAGCTTAACAAGTATGCAATCGATCATGACCTTGAAGACAATTGGGCAGTAACTGCCGAGGGCATACAAACTATTTTGCGAAGGGAAGGATATCCTAATCCGTATGAAGCACTAAAAGAACTGACGCGAAAGAATGAAAAAATAACAAAAGAAAGCCTTCACAAGTTTATTGAAAACTTAGATATAAAAGCTGCCGTGAAAGAAGAATTGAAACGGATCACTCCTTTTAATTACACTGGGATTTAAAATCAATTGGATCTGTTCATCTTCCTTATAAAAAAGCTACTGACGATCGTCCTTCGCCAGTAGCTTTCAACTAATGCTCCACTGCATTTTATTGATTCGGCCCTTTTTTTACACTGATTTTTGCCAAAGCAGCCTCTTTTGTAAGTTTCCCGGAATTAACATCCTTTAAAACACTACTTTTCACCGATAACTCAAGCGAAGCAGGAATGCCGCACTCAGGACATCTGGTAAGTTTGACGTTGAACATGAGTACTTCCTCATCGCCCAGGCTTTTCAATGTCCGTCCGTAATCAAGAATATTTTCCTTGAGTTCTTTTTCAAAAACAGGGTAGAGTTCTTTTACTTTTTTATCTCGCGTTTCAGCATCAACATTTTCCAATCGAAGTGTTGGCATCACAAATTTTCCATACGCACCAGTGGTGCTTGAATACACTTGCATGTAGTAAATAACTCCAAAGTCTTTCAGGCGCTCATAGTAGATATTCTCTTGTGTGAAATAAGTTGTTGAAAGATCATGGCGATAAAGCCGGCTGATGATACTGGAAAGCAACTCAAGATCCGGCTGGAGCTCATCGTCCATTACACTATTGATCACTTTTATTTTTGAAAACAATTGATCATGGGTAAGCTTTCCCTGACGATATTGAACTATGTCTCCTTTAAGAGCCTCCACTGAGATATAGGAAGGGCTTGAGGCATTTGCAAAAGCATTATACCAAATCCTTTCCCCCTCGCCACGGTTTGTAACGGTTATCTTTTCATCAGATGGAAGTTGCGTAATCAGATCACCATAATCTGCCAGGAAATTTTTAGAGGCTTCAATTATTTTATTTGTGTAAGCAGTGCGCACGCTGTCTTTATTATACTTCCCCGAAGTATTCTTTGATTTACTTTTGCTTTTATACTCAGACCCTATCACATTCTCTGTTACCGTTGATCCATTCTTAATTACTACTCTGGTTTTAGATCGTTCCGCTTCTTCTCTTGCCAATTCCTGATCTTCTCTTGATTGCGCTCTATCCAATTCCATAATTTCCAAGTCCTGCATGGCTTCAGGAGCGTCTAAATCAGAATCAAAGCTGAATGAAAAACTGCCACTACTGCCATCCATAAAACCAATTCCAGGAGGCTCGGGTGCTTGTCCAAAAAACCAGGACGAACCTAACACTTCATACGGTATCCTGAATGTAATTCCATACCCTTGCATGTAGTTGCCCTCAATCTCCATAGGGAAGAACGCTCGCTTTTCAAACTGCTGCTTAATAATTGTACCCAGCACATTCTCCGCCACCTCAATATCGCGCTCCATGCGTTGCTCGTCTATTTTGTTTTGGGCGATTGCGCCACTTACAGCCAGTATCAACACTGCTGCACTCATCATACTTCTTGCTATTCGTTTCATATTTTTTGTTGTTTACTTGATTTCAAAATTAAGTTGACAGTTGACAAGGTGCAATTGACAATAATTTTACTATGATTATGTCAACTTGCCTACCGGCAGGCAGGTTGCCATTTGCCTATTGTCAATTGATCAATAACTATTCTTGCTCTTACTACCACTCGAAATAATACTGGCCAGTATTTGTTCTGTTTCTTGCTTAAACTGAACTGTATTTTTTTCAATGCTCGTCATGCGGGTTTGAAATAATTGCAGATCTTGATTGCGCTGTTCCTTCAGGTAACTAGAGAAATCAACCAGCAGTGTCTCTACATATTGCTTTTGTTCTTTAGATGATAACTGCATGTAGTCTTTCATTAACCGAAGGTTGTCGGCCTGAAGGTTTGATACAAATCCTCGAACCTGATCCTCAGATGCCTTTGAAGTGCTTTTCATTAAATCATCAATTTTTTGAGAATTCACAGCCAGGCTATTTTTGATTGATTTATCCAACTTCATCTGTGTTTCGGTCCAGTTAGCTGCTATCAGATTATTATTATTGGTGAGCGATGCATCTATCATTTCCTGCACTTGGTTTTGGGTTAACAGATTAGTGGGTTGCACCATTTCCTGGTTCACTGGTTGCTTGCTGCCAAAACTCATCCGCAATTCTCCTGAAGAATAGTTTACTTCAAGCCCTGACAATTTACCCGCCACAATAATCAACAGGAATGATGCGGCAATACTCATTGACGTTTTAAAATAAGCCGACT
>JAYVBN010000440.1:0-6035 GCA_043750455.1 Bacteroidia bacterium
AGGAAAGATTTTTTTACCACATGATTTTTGGCTTCGAATGAATGAAAGTCCGTTGGTGCAAATGAATGTAAGCAAAGATATTCGGGTGCAGAGATTAGTTTCTGAGTATGGCTCTGCCGATCGGGATGAATTTTTAACCATCATGGGAAAAGTAGTGACAAAGCTTGGGGGCCAACATTATAATGCTGCCAAAGAAAAACTATTGCAGGGTGATATGGCTTCTACCATTGATATTCTGCTTACCTATTATGATAAGGCCTATCTCAATAGTATTAGTAAAAGAAACAACAGAATTCAATTTAATTTAGATTGGAATGGAATGGATGCTGACTCTTTTGCGAAAGAGCTCATTAACCACATAGGCACATAGAGCACATAGCTAACTCAAGCACAATGCAATTGAAGACTACCAAGAAGGAACTTGATGAACTCACTTATAATATTATAGGTGCAGCTATTGAAGTGCACAAGGCTTTGGGTCCTGGACTTTTGGAGAGCGTGTATCAAAAATGTTTGAAACAGGAATTCTTCATTCGTGAATTAAGGTATACTTCTGAGTTTCTTGTTCCAGTTAATTATAAGGGAATAGATGTAAATGCAGATCTTAGATGTGATTTTGTAGTTATGGAGTTAATTGTAATTGAATTAAAAGCTGTGGAAGCGATTGCACCAGTTCACGAAGCGCAACTGCTCACTTACATGAAATTACTTGAGAAGCCCAAAGGTATTCTTATCAATTTTAATTGTGCCAATCTGTTTAAAGAAGGCCAAAGAACTTTTGTTAATGAGTATTTTAGAACTTTACCAGACCAATAATTATTTCTATGTGTACTATGTGGTTAAAAAAAATATGACCGATATAAAACTTACCCAATACTCTCATGGTGCTGGTTGCGGATGTAAAATTTCTCCTGCCGTGCTGGACACTATTCTTCACTCGGATTTGCCCAAAGCAAAATTTCCAGATTTACTGGTAGGCAACGAATCAAAAGATGATGCAGCTGTCTACGATCTTGGCGATGGAAATTGTATCATCAGCACCACCGATTTTTTTATGCCCATTGTGGACGACCCTTTTACGTTCGGGGCTATTGCTTCTGTCAATTCTATTAGCGATGTATATGCCATGGGTGGCGAACCTGTCATGGCGATTGCTATTCTTGGTTGGCCCATCAATAAAATCCCTGCCGAGGTGGCTAAGCTTGTTTTAGAAGGGAGCAGAAGTGTTTGCGCGAAGGCAAATATTCCATTAGCTGGAGGTCATAGTATTGATTGCCCAGAGCCGGTGTTTGGATTAGCCGTGAGCGGAAAGCTTAAGAAAGAAAACCTAAAGCGCAACGACACTGCAAAATTGGGATCGTATTTGTATCTCACCAAACCCATTGGTATTGGAATAACTACAACAGCGCAAAAGAAGGGCATTGTTCGAGACGAGCATTTGAAAATAGCAGTTGATTCAATGCTTACCCTTAATTCCCTTGGCGCTGAGTTAGGGAAACTGTCTTATGTAAATGCCATGACAGATGTCACTGGTTTTGGCTTGCTAGGTCATTTATGCGAAGTATGCGAAGGTAGTGGGCTATCGGCAGAAATTGAATTTAATAAAGTTCCTAAGTTTGATTTCCTTGATCTCTACATCCAACAAAAATCAATTCCAGGTGGCACGCAGCGCAATTGGGAAAGCTATGGTCATAAGATTAGTCCGGTAACAGAAGAACAAAAAGTAATTTTAGCAGACCCACAAACGAGTGGTGGTTTGTTGGTTTTGGTGGATGCAGATAAAATTTCTGAATTTGAAAGCTTCGCAAGACAAAAAGGTTATGAATTAAATTCTTTTGGAAAGTTGATACAAAAACAGAAATTTGTAATAGCCGTAAATTGAGAAAAATGAAAAATCTAATGCTGATCACTCTAGCACTTGTAGTCATAGCCTCATGTGCTCCGGTAAAAGTTGCAAGCGTGAGTAAACTAAGTCAAAAGGCAGAAGGTAAAACTTACAAAACCTATAGTATTGGAGGCCTTGAGATGAAAAGCAAACCCGGTGAAAATTTCTCAAAGAATCTTCAGCGTGTTGTTGCGGCTATTGATCGTGAGATGCAAGCCAAAGGATTTGCGCGCGGCCCTGTAAGCCCCGATTTACTAATCAACTTGGGAATGTCGATAACTGACGAAGTACAAACCAGAGAGACCACAATACGTGACGCACCTTACCAAATGAAATATTATGACGGACGATCATATGGTTGGCAAAGCGAAGAAATTGTGGTGGATGAATATAAAGACGGACATGTTGTTTTAGATTTTGTAGACACCAAGCAAAATGAAATGATTTGGCAAGGAGGCGTAACGGGCACACTCACAAACAGTGAAAAGAAAATGGAGAAGCGTATCAATGTCGTTTTCGGACTATTATTCAAGGAATTTCCGTTGAAAGCAAATTGATTTCTATTGATTATTAGGGCTTATCTGTCGAACTGAGAATCTTTGTTAGGAGATTTCTTATCCTTGAAATATTCAAATGCCATTTGACGTTTTCAAGGATAATAAAAGGAAATGAGCGTAAAACGGTGTGGTTTGAGGAAGCCCGGGAGATTATATTTATAAATCCGTTCGCTTGGTATTTTCTATCTCCATGATCAAATCAGAACCATACGCCATGGCTGGAGTTTGATAACCGGATTTGAAATTTCCTGCGAGGATTTTCTCAGCAACCAACACACTAGTTTTTGCTGTCAGTGTATAGCCGTCAATAGTTTCTAGTCTGGCGCTGCTTTCTTTCCCAGAACCATCCCACACTTTTCCCCACAGGTACATTTTGCCCTTCGCCCGCTTTTCATCACTCGGGCCTGCTGGTTTTTGGTCGATCTTTTTTAACATGTAATCTTTCACCCACCGCAAACGCAAAAACCAATTGATGTAATTGCTTCGCCTAGCATAAGTAATCTGTTTTTCATTGGATCCAATATACACTTCTATGTTGGGGATGCTTGTACTGCGCCATGCTGTCGAAATATCGCCCCAAGGAATATTCAAACTTGGAATTTTAAAGGGTCCGTAATTAATTTCTTTCGTCAGGCTGCCTGTTGGCACAGTTGTTAATTTTCCGTCTTTGCGAATCATGCTGCCGTAGCCAAGTCCCTCCGTCATTGTTTTGGAAGTGCCGCGCGAAAAGCCTGCTCCGCTGGAAGCAAATGCTAATTGTAAATGTGTAGCGGAGGGCAATCTATTTTTAAGATGTAATGCGAGGCAATCAGAAGGCACCACATCAAAGCCTGTGCCTGGCATAATAGTAATCCCTGCCTGTTTACCTTGATCATCCAACTTAGAAAGTAGTTCAAATACCGCGGACTCACCAGTGATGTCCGTGTAATGAGTTTTAGTTTCCAGGCAAGCACTGGCCATGGCTTTGGCAGTATATTGAAATGGCCCACCACAATGGATGACCAACTTGCCTTTGGTCAGGAGATTTTTTAAGGCGGTGAGATCGGTGATGCTTACAACTTCATACGGGTAATTGGTATTCGCGCTTTGTTTTTTCAAAGCTTCCTCATTTCTGCCGGAAAGAATAACGTCCAGATTTTTTGAACGACACTCTTGTGCAATCAAATTGCCGGTATAGCCGTAAGAACCGTAGAGTATTATTTTCGAATTATTCATGTGAGAATTTGGAATGTAGTCGCCAATAGAACAATAGTTGAAACTTACTTTAGGCGCTCCACTTTCTCTACAAAAACATTAGTATCTCCTCGCCACGGAAACCTGACATAACGTTTGATGAAGTAAAGATTAACACGTTCGCCACTTAAGGCAACCTCCTGAAGGTCTTTGATTACCTCATCATTGTTTGTCTCGATAGAAAAATCAAAAGACTCTGCAATAGGACTTACTCCTTTTAATGCACCAAAAGTCTCCAGGTTTAGTTTTCCTTCGTACGTCTTGAAGACAAATCCTTTTTCTGATACACTCAACACTTTTCCGGCCTTCACACCTTTTTCATAAACACCCCATTGCCAGAAAGAGAGCAATGCCGCCAGAAGTATTACCCCAATAAGTAGTATCCGTTTCACAATTTTGGTGGTTTTTCTTTTTAATTTTTGACCGAAGCTTTCGTTTTCCATAGCCATGATTTCTTTGACAATCTAAAGTAGTAAAATACTGCGACTCCGATGATGATTATGGAAATGAATTGCGAATGCGATAGCCAATTGTTGACAATAAAGCCCCTGGCAACATCCCCACGGAAGATTTCCAGTACTCCGCGACCAGATGCGTAAAGGATCAAATACAACAGGAATAACTGACCGTCAAACTGTTTTTTGTTTTTGAGGAGGAAGAGAAGTACTAATAGGCAAAAGATAAAACCAGCTTCATAAAGTTGAGTGGGATGAAGCGGTGTATTCAAAGGCTCAGCCTGGCAAACGGGATTGGTGAACGTAATTCCAAGAATACTGTCGGTTGGCTTGCCATAACAACACCCTGCCATAAAGCATCCAATACGACCAAGCCCGTGTACGATACAGGTAACTACTGCCATAATATCCAGCATGGCCAGTGTTGGAATGTTATGCTTTTTGAAAAACCAAAGCATAACAGGCACAGCAAAAAGAAAGGAACCATAGAATACAAACCCACTACCAGTGAAGAGTTTGTTTATATTCTTTGCGTAATAAACAGGGTCTTCAAAAAAGAAAAATATTTTTCCGCCTACAATAGCGGCCACTACAATGAAAATGAAAAGTGAGTTGATTGTATCGAATGAAAGGCCAAACTGTTTTTTTCCTTGCCTGAACATATAAGCCAACCCCAACAATGCACCTAAGGCAATACAAAAACCGTAGGTGTAAATGGTGAAGGAGCCTACTTCGAAAAGAATTGGATGCATGAGTTAATTAGTCGATGGTCGATTGATCAATTAGCCAATTAATGATTAGTCTGATGTTAGATATTCTTGACTTCCATTGGCTAATTGGCGTATGTCAATTGATAATTACTGGCTTATAAATTTCTGACAACTTACTTACCACGAAATCAATTTCTTCAATGGTGTTGTATTTGCTAAAGGAGAAACGCACTGCACCACGCTGCGAGTTGGGATAGATTGCACCAAGTACATGTGAGCCAGTGGATGCACCGCTGGAGCAAGCACTGCCACCCGAGGCAGAAATTCCTTTCATATCCAGATTGAAAAGCAGCATTTCGTTTTCTTCCGATTCAGGAAGGCTGACGTTAAGCACCGTGTATAAACTACGATCTAAATTTGCGGAGTCGCCATGAAAAGTTATTCCCGGAACAATGTTCCTTAACTTATCAATCATGTACGACTTTAGTTGCTTGATGTGTTGTTCATGATCAGCCATCTCACGATAGCAAATTTCCAGGGCTTTGGCTAGGCCAATGATGCCATACACATTTTCGGTGCCACCGCGCATATTGCGTTCTTGCGCACCACCATGAACAAACTGTTGGATTTTTTTGTCTTTGTTGATGTACATAAACCCAACACCTTTTGGCCCATGAAATTTATGCGCAGCGGCTGTCATGCCATGAACCTTTAGTGCTTTCATATCGTGCCGATAGTGCCCCATTGTTTGAACAGTATCGGAATGAAAGTAAGCTTTATATTGGTTACATAAATCACTCACTCGTTGAAGATCAAGTATATTTCCAATTTCATTGTTGGCTTGCATCAGTGAAACCAATGCATTGGGATAAGTTCTCAGTAATTCTTCCAGGTGTGAAATATCCACATGGCCTTTTTCATCTAGTCTGACATGATGCAACTCAACAGTTCCCTGTTTCGCTAATATTTCAAGAGTATGCGTAACAGCGTGATGTTCGATAGATGTTGAAATAGCATGGTTGATGTTATACGTTTTAACAGCGCAAGTGATGATTGCGTTATCGGCCTCCGTTCCACCGGAAGTAAAGATGATTTCACCTGGCGTACAGTTTAATAGTTCTGCTACTTTCTTTCTCGCTGACTCAATGGCTGCACGTACCTTACGACCATGCGCATGGGTGGAAGATGGGTTTCC
>JAYVBN010000441.1:0-5423 GCA_043750455.1 Bacteroidia bacterium
TGGCCGAGAAGAACCTGACTTTTGGAATGGATCTTGGCAAATATAAACTGGAAGAAGAGTAATGAGACACGGTAAAAAAATTAATCACCTTAGCCGCACCGCTTCTCACAGAAGCGCGCTGCTTTCAAATATGGCATCTTCGTTAATCCTCAACAAAAGGATTACCACTACTGTTGCCAAGGCTAAGGCGTTGAAGAAATATGTGGAGCCCTTGATTACCAAGGCAAAGACAGATAGCACGCACTCACGCAGGACTGTGATGTCATATCTTCAAAACAAAGATTCCGTACGAACTTTGTTTGGAGAAGTTGCAGGCCGCACCTCGGATAGACCAGGTGGGTACACCCGCATTATTAAGATGGGAGATGTTCGCCTTGGTGATAATGCTGAGATGTGTTTACTTGAATTGGTTGATTTCAATGATCTGTACAAGAAAGACGGAGCTGAGAAAAAAGCAAAGACACGCAGAAGCCGCAAAGGAAAGAAGGCTGACGGAACAGAAGCTGAAACAGCGGTTGCCGAAGTGAAAGAAGACCTGCCTGCCGGACAGGCAGGGAAGCCAAAAAAAGCAGCTAAGAAAGCTGAATAAGTGAAGGTTTTAAAAGATAGAAGAAGGGATTGGACATGGTTCAATCCCTTTTTTATTGTCCAGATCATAAATTCTTGTTTAAATGACGCGGTTTAAATCGGTTGTTTAAATTTTAATGCGAACAATACCTTTAAAATCTTTCTGAGAACCTATTTTTGTTAAACCAATAAACGAAACCACTTGAGCGAAAAAGCCTACCTCTTGCTTGCAGACGGCCTTCTGATCGAAGGCAAAGCCATCGGAAAAAAAGGGACAACCGGTGGAGAGATTTGTTTTAATACCGGCATGACCGGCTATCAGGAAATCTATACCGACCCATCTTATTATGGCCAAATCATTGTGAACACAACAGCTCACATTGGCAATTATGGAACGGTCAATGACGAGCAGGAATCTTCCTCTCCCAAGATTAGCGGTCTCGTTGTGAATGAATTTTCAGAAGAGTTTAGTCGCAAGACTGCTAAGGAGAGCCTGCAACAATATATGGTGAGACATAATATTGTAGGTATTGCAGATATTGATACGCGTAAGTTGGTGCGTCATCTTCGAAGCAAGGGTGCTATGAATGCCATCATATCATCAACCTTATCACCAGAACAACTAAAATCCGAATTGAGTAAAGTACCATCGATGGATGGTCTTGAACTCGCCTCGCTGGTAAGCACGAAGAAACCTTACTTTATTGGCGATTCGAACGCACGTTTTAAAATAGCAGCTCTTGATGTTGGTATTAAGAATAGCATTTTGAAGAATCTTGGCAGTCGCGATTGTTATGTTCAGGTATTTCCCGCTAAGACCACTTTTGCGGAAATGGAGAAGTGGAAACCAAGTGGATATTTTGTTTCTAATGGCCCTGGAGATCCTTCTGTAATGGATTATGCAATCACAACTGTAAAGGAAATTTTAAAGTCAGGTAAACCTGTTTTTGGGATTTGTCTGGGACATCAATTGCTTGCCCTTGCCGCAGGACTATCAACTTATAAGATGCATCATGGCCATCGCGGGTTAAATCATCCGGTAAAGAATTTAATTTCTGGATTAGGAGAAATGACCTCACAAAATCATGGCTTTGCTGTGAGTGAAAAAGACATTGAGAAAAATCCTGATGTGGAGGTGACGCATCTTCATTTGAATGATAACACGATCATGGGTATTCGCCTGAAGAGTAAAAAAGCTTTTTCAGTACAGTACCATCCTGAAGCTTCACCTGGTCCACACGATTCACGTTACTTATTCGATCAGTTTTTGCAAATGATTAAAGAGGATCAAAAAGTGGTCGTTCATTGATAACCTCAAATCAAAATTCTAGAATCTTAATTTTTATATCTTAAATCCAAATCAAAATGAGTCTAATCGAAAGCATTTACGCACGTCAGATTTTAGATAGTCGCGGTAACCCTACTGTTGAAGTAGATGTATTTACCGAGTCTGGTGCATTTGGTCGCGCAGCCGTTCCATCCGGTGCGTCAACAGGATCGCATGAAGCAGTTGAATTGCGCGATGGCGACAAGAAAAGATACATGGGCAAGGGCGTACTCAAAGCAGTTACAAACGTCAATACAAAAATTGCTTCTGAGATTGTTGGTTTGCCTGTAATGGAGCAAAGCTTCATTGACAAGATTATGATTGAATTGGATGGCACACCTAACAAAGGAAAACTTGGTGCAAATGCAATTCTTGGAGTTTCATTAGCTGTTGCAAAAGCTGCAGCGATGGAATCGGGTCAATCGCTATACAGATACATTGGTGGTGTTAATGCTAATACATTGCCTGTACCTATGATGAACATCTTGAATGGTGGAAGCCACGCGGACAACTCTATCGACTTTCAGGAATTTATGGTAATGCCAGTTGGTGCCGACACGTTTTCAGAAGCATTGCGAATGGGAGCTGAGATTTTTCATACACTTAAAAAAGTTCTTCATGACAAAGGCTTGTCTACCAACGTTGGTGATGAAGGTGGCTTTGCGCCCAACATTAAATCAAATGAAGAGGCAATTGAAATTGTGTTGAAAGCTATTGAGCAAGCTGGTTACAAGCCTGGTTCAGATGTGTTTATTGCATTAGATCCTGCAGCTTCGGAATTTTTTGACAGCAAGACAAAAACCTATCATTTCAAAAAATCTTCGGGTAAGAAATTGAAGCCTTTGGAGATGGCCGAATACTGGACGAATTGGACAAAGAAATATCCAATTATTTCAATTGAAGATGGTTTAGCTGAAGACGATTGGGCTGGTTGGAAGGCATTGACAGATAATGTTGGTAAGAAAGTACAATTGGTTGGTGACGATCTTTTTGTAACAAACGTAAAACGTCTTCAAGAAGGAATTGATAAAGGTGTTGGCAATGCGATTCTTATTAAAGTTAATCAGATTGGTTCATTGACTGAGACCATTGATGCTGTAAATCTTGCTCGTAGAAATTCCTACAAGAGCATCATGTCACACCGTTCTGGCGAAACAGAAGACAATACGATTGCTGATTTAGCAGTGGCCTTGAACACAGGGCAAATCAAAACCGGTTCTGCGTCTCGTTCAGACAGGATGGCGAAATACAATCAACTTATCCGCATAGAAGAAGAGCTTGGTGATGTTGCTTATTTTCCAGGTAAGAAATTTTAATTCAATTTTTCTAAATAAGAAAAGCCAGAGTGTTAAAACCTCTGGCTTTTTTATTGGACTCAAAATCTAAATTGATGCTCTCAACGCTTTTGTGATGAATGAGAATAATTGTATATTTTGAGTAAGTAAAATGCCTGAGCTAACTCTGTTTTGAATTACGGATGACTGCTGTCGACAGCTATGACAAAAACGTTAACCCTACTTTTAGTTATTCTTTCAGTTGGGCTTTACGGTCAATCCAAGACCGATAGTCTGATTGCTTTATTACCTCAGTTGTCCGATACCTCAAGGATACATGTTTTAAATACAATTGCCCTTCAACTTTCGTTTAAAGACATTGCTAAGAGTCAGCAATACGCGGAACAGGCATTGGAAACTTCTCGAACCACCAACTATCAAAAAGGGGAAGCTGAGTCTTTATGTACCATGTGTTCCATCATGGGGCAGAAAGGTCAGTTTTCTCAAGGTTTAGACTTGTGCAGGAATGCGCTAGCCATCTATGAAAGATCTGCGAGTAAGCCAGGACAGGCAGATGTACTCAATCGAATAGGCTCCATTTATAGTCTTCAAGGGGAATATTCTTTAGCGTTGGAAAATTTTTTCAAAGCACTTAAGATCAGACAGGAACTCAATCAAAAAATTGAAGCAACTCTTCTTGTCGAAAATATTGGTATCGTTTATTTCCGTCAGGGTGACTACAAACTGGCCTTGGATTATTTTAAAGAAAGTTATGAGAGCTATCAGGAACAAAATAATGCAGCGGCAGCTTCTAAGATTTTAGTAAATCTTGGCGCAACATACAATCGCCTCAAAATGCCCGCGAAAGCCCTTGAAGCAAACTTGTTGTCACTTGCTTATTTTGAGAAGACAAATAGTTCGACAGGTATTGGTATTGCCAGCAATAATGTGGGTAATGTTTACTTTGAACTGAAGGATTATCGAAAAGCAATTTCTTACTATGAAAAGAGCCTTGCGATAAAACAAAAGATGAATGATAAACGAGGTATTGCTGTTTCATATAGGAATATAGCAGAGGCATATCTGGGGTTGAGTGATCTTGCAAAGGCAAAAACCAACATTGATCAAAGTTTAAAAATAGCCGAAGAAATCGGGGCTAAGGAACAGATCAAAGACGCCTACCTCATACTTTCTCAAATGTTTGAGATGGCAAAAAATTATGAAGAGGCTCTGATCTACGAGAAGAAATCAGCTCAAGCAAAGGATAGTTTATTTTCTTCCGAAAAGACTGAGCAAATCTCACGCATGCGGGCGATGTATGAAACTGAAAAAGCGGAACAACAAACCGAGTTAGCCAAAGTGCAAGCGGCCTTGGATATCAATAAAAAGGATGCAGCTATCTCATTGCTAAATAAAGAAAACGAAATCAAATCCACGGAGCGTAATTTTCTCATAGCAGTGGTAGGCTCATTGCTCCTGATGTCAGGCCTTATCTTTTATCAGTTTAAGCTTAAACAAAAATCAAGTGTACTGCTTACTGAAAAGAACATAGAGATCGAAAAATCATTGCAGGAGCGCGAAACTCTTTTGAAAGAAATTCACCACCGGGTAAAAAACAATTTACAAATCATTTCAAGTTTGCTTAGCCTTCAATCGAAAAATACGAATGACGCAGCAACACAAGGAGCTATCAGTGAAAGCCGGAATCGTGTTAAGTCTATGTCACTTATTCATGAACAGCTTTATCAGGAGGATACCATATCGGGTGTGGAGATGAAAGATTATATCACTCGATTGGTTCATAGCCTTACCACTTCGTATGGGGTGGATACCGAGAAGGTTGAAATACAAATTGAAGCGGAGAATGTTTTGTTGGATGTGGATTCAGCCATTCCGCTTGGACTTATTATAAACGAACTAGTAAGTAATGCCATGAAGTACGCTTTTCCGGATCAGCGCACTGGCGTCATATTAATTTCACTAAAGGATAATATGAATGAGCTTCTATTAAGGGTGCAAGACGATGGCGTAGGTATGGATACCTCCAAGAAAACCAACCAATCATTTGGGTTGAGTATGGTAAATTCGCTGATGCGGAAGTTGAAGGCTGAAATGAACATTGTTTCGCAAACTGGCTTGGCTGCCGACAGGCAGGGAACTTCGGTTCAATTGACTATAAAAGATTTTAAAAAGATTACCTTAGCGTAAGCGTGTTGACTACGCGCCAGCCCTCAAGCCATGAACTCTGAGAAATC
>JAYVBN010000442.1:0-7858 GCA_043750455.1 Bacteroidia bacterium
CTTCTGTAGAAAGTATTGCCAAAGGGAAATGGCAAGATCAAAAGAATTGGGTATCGAAAACAGATTTATGGTTTGATCTGGCTCAACAAGGAGCATGGGTGCAGGGGTCAATGGAGGGGTTTGGATTAAATTTCTTAGAGGAAACAATTAAGAGCCCGCTGGTGCAAGTGAATAATAAATCGGCTAAGTAATTGTGGAGAAGTATTACAGCACACATAGAAGACTAAGAGCCAACAGCCACATGCGCGAACTGGCTTCAGATGTGACGTTGACGCACCGCGATTTTATTCAACCTTTGTTTATTGATGAGAGTGTTTCAAAGAGTACATCCATTTCTACCTTAACAGAAGTCAATTCTGATACCATTGAATCGGCCATACAACAAATTGAAAAGGATTTAAAAAAAGGGATAACAAAGTTTTTGCTTTTCCCTGTTCCCAAACAAAAGACTGAATCCAATTTTGATTTCAGCTTTATGTCAAGTGCTGTTAAAAAAATCAGATCAACATTTGGGAATTCAGTCTGGCTGGCAGCGGATGTTTGTCTTTGCGCCTATACTTCTCACGGGCATTGTGGTATTCTTAATTCAGAAGGAACAAGAGTATTGAACAATGAAACCGTAAATGTATTGTCGCAGTATGCTTTACAATTAGCGCAAGCTGGGGCAGATTGTATCGCGCCAAGTGATTTAATGGATGGCAGAGTAGCGGCTATTAGAAGTATTCTCGATAAAAATGATTTTGATCATATCGCGGTGATGAGCTACTCAGCTAAATTTGGCTCTCAGTATTATGGCCCTTTTCGGGATGCTTGTAAGTCAGTGCCAGGGAAAGGAAGTGGTTTAAATGATCGCAAGACGTATCAGATTTCTCCTTTCAATTCTGCTGATGCAATTCAATCTGCCTTGCGGGATTTTGAAGAAGGTGCTGACATACTGATGATAAAGCCAGCTTTATTAAATCTGGATATCCTGTATCAACTTCGTCAACTGGTGCATGCGCCACTGGCGGTGTATCATGTAAGTGGAGAGTATGAGAGTATAGAATTATTGGCAAAGCAAAATATCATTGATCGAAGCAAAGGCCACGTTGAAGTTTGGGCATCGTTGAAAAGGGCAGGAGCCAACAGCATTATTTCCTATGCATCGCGCTACTCAAAAGAATGGATTGATAAAATTGAATATTGATGAGTACAGAACAGGACATATCACTAACGAAGGAAAAAGAAACGAACAAGCTCTTTCCTGTTTTCCTTAAACTGGAACAGTTGCGATTACTCATTGTAGGTGGCGGCAATGTAGGGCTGGAAAAACTTACGGCCGTTGTACATAACTCACCCGCTACACAAATAAAACTTGTTGCTATTTCCATTTCCGAAGAGATACGAAACCTATCAGGGCATTATCCCAATCTTCAATTGATTGAGCGAGCCTATCAGATAGCTGATTTGGACGATGCGGATATTGTAATCATAGCTGTAAATGAAAGGAGTGTTAGTGAACTGATACGTAGTGAAGCGAAATCAAAAGGCAAACTAGTCAACGTTGCGGATAAACCCGATCTCTGTGATTTTTATCTTGGCTCAGTTGTGAAGCGGGGAAATCTAAAGATTGCAATTTCGACCAACGGCAAATCGCCCACCATCGCCAAACGATTGAAGGAAGTTTTTTCTGATGCCCTGCCCGATCAAGTGGATGACCTGCTGGATAACATGCAGGCACTGCGTGGAAAACTGAATGGAAATCTTTCTGATAAGATTACCAAACTGAACGAGATCACCCGTGTATTGGCAACGGATAGTGGCGATGTGCGCCAGGTAAGTGAAAAGCGTTGGAAGCGTATTGCTTCTTATTCGCTGTTTGCATTCTTCTTCATGTTCGTAGGTCACCTGGTCATTTCCTACATTCCATTCAATGATATTTTGGGTGGGTTAAAAGAAATGACCAAAGACCTGGATGCCAATTTTTATTGGATGATAGCAGCAGGGTTTCTTGCACAATTGGTAGATGGGGCATTGGGGATGGGTTATGGAGTTACGTGCACAATTGTACTGTTGTCAACTGGTGTAAGTCTGCCAGCCATCAGCGGAAGCATTCACACAGCCGAAATGTTTTCGAGTGGAGTATCGGGCTACAGCCATTACAAATTTGGAAACGTCAATAAAAAATTATTCAAAACTCTTTTGATCCCTGGTGTCATTGGTGCCATAGCAGGTGCCTATCTTCTCGGTACATTTGGAAATGAGTATGCGGATTACATCCGGCCACTTCTTGCTTTTTATACGTTATTCTTAGGCACTAAAATTTTGATTGGAGCTTTCCGGAAAAACAGGGAACCCAAAAAAGTAAAGCGTGTAGGCTGGCTTGCAGGAGCTGGTGGTTTTCTCGATTCATTTGGTGGTGGTGGTTGGGGACCTCTTGTTACAAGTACATTGATTTCAAAGGGCCGCAGTCCACGCTATGTAATCGGATCAGTCAGTATCACGGAGTTTTTTGTAACGCTAGCCAGTGCCCTTACATTCTTTACTATTTTAGGTGTCAGTCATTGGCAGGTGATCATTGGCTTAATCATTGGTGGCACTGTTGCTGCGCCTTTAGCTGCTAAACTAGCTGGCCGGCTTCCCCTCAAAACGATGTTTATCTCCGTAGGTGTTTTGGTTATCTTCTGGAGTTTGCGGATACTCGTGAAGGCTTTGGGGATATTCTAAACCAGCCCTCTAATTCATTTGTGATCGTTTCAGGCACAAGAAAATTCTGAAATTTTATAAATGGTTTTTATCCTTGAATGATTAATTCTACTTTAGTCTTTCTAAACAAAGAATCATATGGTCGTCAGCAGAAGAACTTTACTAAAACAGTTGGCAGTTATTTCGGCAGCAGTTGCCCTGGCACCTTCCATGGTGGGTTGTGCCAGCCCTCCTTCTACTTTATTTAAAAATATTGCACTCAACCAGGATCAGGAAGGGTTGTTACGATTAATTGCCCAAACCATCATTCCTAATACCACTACCCCTGAGGGCACTGATGTTTCTACGCTTGAGTATTCTGCCAAAATGATAGATGACTGTTTATCCAAAGCAGATCAGCAAAAATGGTTGAGTGGCTTTACACAGTTTATAGAAGCAATAAAGAAGAATGATTTTGAGGATAGCGAAGTTCCGGATCAATTGAAGTTTCTGACCGAGTTAGATGAAAGTAAAGACGAAGGCGATATTAATTTCTTTTTCAAAACGATGAAGCGGTTTACCATTCGCGGATACACTTCTTCGGAGTATTTTATGACTACTGTACAAGATTACAAGATGATACCAGGTAAATATAAAGGCTGTGTTCCAGTCGTTACCGCTTAATATAATAGAATGGCAAATCTACAAGATTCAAAAAACGATCGCACCTTCGATGCAATTGTAATAGGCTCCGGCATCAGCGGTGGCTGGGCAGCGAAAGAGTTTACTGAAAAAGGGCTGAAGACCTTGGTACTCGAACGAGGCCGTGATGTAAAGCATTTAACAGATTACCCCACTGCCAACACCATGCCATGGGAGTTTGCGCATAGGGGTGAGGTGCCTGCAGCCATCACAGAAGAGAACCCCGTGGTAAGTCGTTGTTATGCTTTCCGGGAAGATGCCGCTCATTTTTTTGTGAAGGATAACGAACATCCTTATGTTCAGGAAAAGCCATTCGATTGGATCAGAGGCTATCAGGTAGGAGGTAAGTCATTGTTGTGGGCAAGACAAACCCAGCGTTGGAGTAAATATGATTTTGAAGGCCCCGCACGCGATGGCTTTGCAGTGGACTGGCCTATTCGCTATGATGACATGGCACCGTGGTATAGTTATGTGGAAAAATTTGCCGGCATTTCTGGAAATAAAGATGGAGTGCCTTCTTTGCCGGATGGTGAGTTTTTACCTGCCCTCGAATTGAATTGTGTAGAAAATTATTTTAAAGATTTTGTTTCTAAAAATTATACCAACCGACACGTTATCTACGCGCGATGTGCGCACTTAACGGAACCTCAGGAAATCCATAAGCAACAAGGAAGGGCTCAATGTCAGAATAGAAATTTATGTCAGAGAGGTTGCCCCTTTGGTGGTTACTTCAGTAGCAATTCTTCTACGTTGCCCTGGGCTGCGCGCACCGGTAACTTAACGCTCAGACCGTTTTCAGTAGTACACTCTATTATTTACGATGAACAAAAAGGCAAAGCGACAGGGGTTCGGGTGATCGATACTACTTCCAAAGAATCTATAGAGTATTATGCTAATGTTATTTTTGTAAATGCCGCTGCATTAAATACCAATCTCATTTTATTGAATTCTACATCAACCCGGTTTCCAAATGGCCTTGGTAATGACAGTGGCTTGTTAGGTAAATATGTAGCTTTTCATAATTATCGCGCTCGCATCTCAGCCGGGTACGATGGATATGCAGATTCAAAAACAGAAGGCGGAAGACCAACATCAGCGTATATTCCCCGGTTTAGAAATGTGTTTAAGCAGGAGACTGATTTCCTTCGTGGTTATGCTGCGGGATTTTCAGCAGGTCGTTATAAAAACAATTCTAATGATGGGATGGGTGAAACGTTGAAAGACAACTTATCTAAATTCTCTTTAGGGCCGTGGCGTGTAGGCTCGCACATGATGGGCGAAACGATTCCGAAAGAAAGTAATACCGTAAGCCTCGATCCTGTTTTAAAAGATGAGTGGGGAATGCCTCAACTCAAAATAAACATCTCTTATGACGACAACGATGAGAAGATGATTAAAGACTTTCAAGAGCAACTCACAGAAATGTATACAAAGGCTGGTTTCACCGATATCAAAACAGAAGATGACTTGAGGGCTCCCGGCCTTGATATCCATGAGATGGGTGGTGTGCGCATGGGGCGCGATCCTAAAACATCATTGCTGAATAAATGGAATCAGCTTCATGCCTGCAAAAATGTATTTGTTACAGATGGAGCCTGCATGACTTCTACGTCAACTCAAAACCCTTCTCTTACCTATATGGCATTTGCTGCAAGGTCAGTTGACTTTGCCGTTAGTGAAATGAAGAAAGGGAATTTATAAGAAGAAAGTCCAGCAGTGCGCAGAAACTAAAGCCACAATGCAACACTGAACTAGCGCTATGTTTTATACATTTTGTTGGTGGCTGTGTGGCCTTCTCCTCTCTTCATTCGTAGCCTTGTCTTTCGTCACACGTTAATTAAAACCAATCTTTTTAGTTAGTCGTGCGGTGGGGCATTTTTCATTGCCTACTCTTTCCACTTACACTGCACTGAGCACACTCTTTGGCTGGCTTTGGTTGTGGGTCGGTCGTGTGGCCTGCCAAAGTGTGTGCGATTTAAATTACTCTTAATTATTTTTTTGACCGCATTTCATTGGCAGAATGAAGGATGTAGTTTTTAATGTCCTTCACTTCTTTTTGATTGAGGCGATCTGAAAAATTGGGCATCCCTTTCTTGAGATACATTCCTTTCAAAACGATATCTTCAATGATCCCAAAGGTCCCTTCGTTTGAATAAGCTAAATTTGGAATTGATCCACCATTGGCTCCCATCGGACCATGACACATTAAACAATATTTTCCATACAGTATTTGTCCGTTATTGATTTCATCTTTCGAGGCTGAAAAATCAAGTTTAATTAGTTCTTGCGGTTTTGTATCGTAAAAGCCCGAATAAGTTTGATTGGCATCAAGCGCAAATGTGAAAAGTGAACCCGGATAGCTTTCCTTCGTGAATTTTGTCCATAAGGCAGGAATACCACCGCCCCAGCCTACCGCTATTGATACGTACTGTTTTCCATCAATCATATAAGTTATTGGCGGAGCAATTACACCAGAACCGACATTAGATTCCCAAAGCTTCTTACCATCGCTTGCGTCATAGGCAACAAACTTGCCTTCAGCCGTTCCTTGAAAAACCAGTCCGCCAGCGGAGGTCATTACTCCCCCATTCACGTTAGCCGCAAAATGATCCACCTTCCAAACTTTTTTTTGAGTTAGTGGATCCAACGCTAGTAATTGGCCTTGATTTATATTTTCAGGTTCAGTCACATCTTTTCTTGTTGGTAGATTTGAATTTGTAAACCCTGCTGTGTTCCAACCTTTTTCATTGTACTTCCAATTTGAGTCATGACCATAATCGTATGAACTCACTTGAACTGGGATATACACCAATTTGGTCAAGGGGTTATATGCCATGGGATGCCAGTTATGCCCTCCATTTGGTCCGGGAGATATTGTCACATTTTCTTTTTTGTATCTACTGAAATTGGTCTCAATCGGTTTGCCCGTTGTCTTATCTATTGAAGTAGCCCAATTTATGTATGTGTAAGCTTCTGCTGAGAGAAGTTTGCCGTTGGTTCTATCCAATACATAGAAGAATCCATTTTTGGGCGCTTGCATAATTATTTTTCTTGCTTGTCCATCGACTTCCATGTCAGTGAGAATAAGTGGTTGCGTTGCCGTGTAATCCCAATCATCTCCCGGTGTAGTTTGATAATGCCATACATACTCACCGTTGTCTGGATTCAGCGCAACGATAGATGAAAGGAATAAATTATCACCTTCTCCGTTGCTGCGGTGAAACCAATTCCATGGCGAACCGTTCCCTGTGCCTAAATAAAACAAATTGAGTTCTGGATCAAAGGCCATCGCATCCCATGCAGTTCCTCCGCCACCGTATTTCCACCATTCACCCGCCCAGGTTTTGGCTGCTATCTCCATCGCTTTTGATTCGTATGGTTTTGATGGATCGCCTGGAACGGTGTAAAACCTCCATTGCTGTTCCCCTGACATGGCATCGTAAGCGGTAACATAACCCCTCACTCCAAACTCTGCCCCGCCATTTCCAATGATTACTTTTCCTTTTACAATTCTTGGGGCGCCTGTTATGGTGTAAAACTTAGTAGTGTCAACGGTGAGCACTTGCCAAATTGGTTTGCCGTTGGAAGCATCCAAAGATATCAGCCGACCATCTAAAGTCCCAACGAAAACTCTTCCTTTATATAAAGCCACGCCTCTGTTCACTACATCGCAACATGCCTTTTCACCGTATTTACCAGGCACCTCTGGGTCGTATGTCCAAATCAGTTTTCCTGTGCGCGCATTCACCGCGAACACTTTGCTCCACGGCCCGCTCAGAAACATTATACCATCAATCACTAATGGCGTTGCCTCCAATCCACGAGTTGTTTCCAGGTTCAACGCCCAGGCAAGGCCAAGCTTGCTAACATTTTCCTTGTTGATTTGTGTTAATGAACTGAACCGATCTTCCGAATAGTTTTTACCATAGGTCACCCAATTTTCGGGTGTGTTGTCAGCATTGGCCAGATAGGCATCATCAACAATGATCGTTGCCAGTTTGATGTGGGCTTCAGAACCTGGCTCTGGTTTTTTGTTGCATTGAATTGAAATAATAGACAGCAAAAGAATCGTTAAGGACGTATGAATATATTCCTTAATTGTTGTTTGTTTTTTCATAACAATTTGGGTTATAGGTTGTGAATTTACAATAGATATTTATCTACTTCTTTTGGGTCTTAACTCATCAAGTTAGGTTTGTGTGGGCCGCTCTTTTGCAAGCTTTGGTTGTGGGTTGGCTGCGCGGCTTGCAAATGTGCTGCTTGGGTAGGTTTAAAAATGTGAAGGGTCGGACATTTTAGTTATCATTTGTCCAGCGTATTTATTTTTTAAAAGTCCAGGTTGTCGCGAAGCCGTTCACTTGTCCAAGTAATGTTGTGAGGACACCGAACCCCGCCATTGCACAAACCTTTTGTTGAACTAAACCTTCGGTAGTTTCTTTCCTTCGATCTTAGTTCACTTGTAATTTACCAACTTATCACCTTTGGAGCTCAA
>JAYVBN010000443.1:0-7680 GCA_043750455.1 Bacteroidia bacterium
GAGAAAACAGATCGCTGCAAAAATGTCGCGTTACTCGGGGCTCTCAGAAAAAATCATCCTCCAACATAATTTATCAGTGCCAACTCAATTCTTTTGGAAGGAACTGTTGCGCGAAAAAGGATTTACTGTTGGTCGTTTGGATTCACGTTACTTAGGTATCGATCGTCAGTTGGCCGGTGATCGCCCTGATTACAATTCAGAACTTACTTCATGGTTGCATTCGTTTACACCTGCTATCAATTATTATTTGCGCGAGACGCTGAAATACAAAACCGATATTAAATACAACATGTTTGGGCCGGTGAATCCCTGGGATAGAACCAACGATAAGACAGGAGAAAATCTTCGTCAGGCAATGGCAGAAAACCCCTACATGCAAGTGATGTTTCAGTCTGGTTATTTTGATGGAGCCACTACTTACTTTGACGCCAAGTATTCCATGTGGCAACTTGACCCTAGCGGCAGAATGAAAGATCGTTTGCGTTTCAAGGGGTATCGCAGTGGGCACATGATGTATTTGCGTGCTGAAGATCTGGCAACTTCAAATGAGCACATTCGGGAATTCATTAAGGACAGCACTCCAGCACAAGGGAAGCCAGCGAAGTATTAGTGCTTTGAAATTCTATTAAGAAAGTGACACAGAATTTATTCCTGTGTCACTTTTTTGTTTTTATCAGATCTGAAAGAATTGTAGGTTAAATTACTCCTTGTGCCTGCATCGCCTTTGCCACTTTAATAAACCCCGCTATGTTTGCTCCCACCATGTAGTTTCCTGGCTTCCCATATTCTTTCGCGGCAGCAAGACTTGTATCATGAATGTTCCTCATGATGTTCACCAGCTTTGCATCCACTTCTTCGCGTGTCCAATTGGAGCCCATAAAGTTTTGCGTCATCTCCAAGCCTGAAGTGGCAACACCACCGGCATTCGAGGCTTTGCCCGGAGCATAGTTAACACCGTTAGCGATTAATATATTTATCCCCTCGATAGTGGTGGGCATGTTAGCACCTTCGCCCACTAACTTCACACCATTCTTAACTAGATTATTCGCATCTTTTTCGTTGATCTCGTTTTGTGTGGCGCAAGGAAAAGCACAGTCGGCTTTGATGTTCCAAAGCGGGTTATGGTCAGCCTTAGAATCAATGTCTTTATAAACACATTTGAATTTATCTGCATATTCTTTTATACGTCCTCTGCGATTGTTTTTCAAATCTTTCAAGAATTCTAATTTCTCTTGTGTGATGCCGGCTTCATCATGTATAAATCCATTTGAGTCGGAAGCTGTTACTGCTTTCCCGCCAAGGTGAATGATTTTTTCAATTGCATACTGGGCTACGTTTCCAGATCCAGATACTAAACATGTTTTTCCTTTTATAGAATCTTTTTTCTCTTGCAACATATTCTCGGCAAAATAGATCAATCCATAGCCGGTGGCTTCTGTGCGAATCAAACTTCCACCCCAACCAATGCCTTTGCCTGTGAGCACTCCTGTAAATTCATTTTTGATTTTCTTGTAAGCACCAAAGAGAAAGCCGATCTCACGACCACCCACACCAATATCACCAGCAGGTACATCAAGTCTGTGGCTAATGTGGCGCGCCAGTTCACCCATAAATGCCTGGCAAAACTTCATCACTTCATTATCCGATTTTCCTTTCGGGTCAAAATCAGAACCACCTTTGGCTCCCCCCATTGGAATTCCTGTTAAAGCATTTTTAAAGACTTGTTCAAAGGCTAAGAATTTTAATACGCTTGGCGTAACCGAAGGATGAAAACGCAAGCCACCTTTGAAAGGCCCGATGGCGCTGTTCATCTGTACACGATAGCCGCGGTTTAGCTGAACGTTACCTTTATCATCAAGCCAGGTGACACGAAACGAAATCATACGCTCCGGTTCCAGCATGCGCTCCAATAGTTTTAATCTTGCATACTCAGGGTTGCGCTCAAGTACAGGTAATACCGAAAGAATAACCTCTTCTGCAGCCTGAAGAAATTCTGGTTCATTAGGATTTCTCTTCTTAACGCTATCAAGAATTTCGTTGTGTAACATATGGCTTGTGGTTTAGAGGTTCTGCTAAAACTGATACAAGTTAATATATGTTTAGATTATGCAAACGATTTAAGTTGCCAGAATCGAGGCAATTCGCCAAGTTAGAAGCATTGACAAAAAACCTCAGTAACTTAGAACCTTGACTCAACTAAAGGTATATGAATACTAAGAAAATTGCCATCATCGGTGGAGGTAACTTAGGCTCAGCCATCGCAGAAGGACTTATTAAGAGCAACTTTTCTAAACCGGGTGACATCACTGTTACCCGAAGAAACATCGCGCGCCTTCAAGCTTTGAAAGATCAAGGTGTTACGGTAACGGATAACAACAAAGCCGCCATTGAAGCGAATGATGTTATCATTGTAGCATTAAAGCCATTTAATGTTAAAGAAGTATTGGAAGGATTGAAAAAGTCATTTGATCCTAAAAAACATATTGTGATCAGTGTAGTTACGGGGGTCTTTCTAAAAGATCTTGCTGCTATCATTGACAATGGAACACCATTGTTTCGTGCCATGCCTAACACAGCTATCGCAATACAAGAGTCAGTTACATGTATGTGTCAGCAATCAGCCACTGAAGCACAGATTAAATACGTATCCGATTTGTTTAATCAACTAGGCATTACTATTCCCATCGATGAGAAGCTGATGGATGCCGCAACGGTGCTTGGCGCTTGCGGAATTGCGTATGCGTTGCGCTTCATCAGAGCTGCCACACAAGGTGGAATTGAAATAGGCTTCGATGCAAAAACCGCTAGTCTCATTTCCGCCCAAACCGTAAAGGGTGCGGCTGAATTGTTGCTCAAACTGAATCGCCATCCTGAAGAAGAAATTGATAAAGTCACCACGCCAAAAGGGTGCACGATTGTAGGTTTGAATGAAATGGAGCATCAGGGATTTAGTTCTTCTTTGATTCGTGGCATTGGAGCTTCGTATAATAAGATCACCACATAAGAATCGCGCAAGGAACATTATGCACAACAATTTAGAAAATGCTCTTTGCGATCTCTGCGCGAAATCAAAGTGTATTAGCGAGTAGTAGTATATTCGCACCATGAGCATTTTCACTACTCCTAGCCGCATTGTTGTTACCTGTCCTAAGCGGTTAACACCTTATTTAGAAAAGGAAATCATTGACCTTGGTTTTACACCTGTTCGATCGTTTGTAACAGGTGTGGAGTTGCAAGGAACAGTAAATGATTGTATTCGCCTGAATTTAAATTTGCGTTGTGCCAGTCAGGTGTTGTATTCGCTTCAAGAGTTTCGGGCAAATGCACCAGACGATCTTTACGATAAGTTGATCTATTATCCATGGGAAAACCTGTTGGAGGTTACCGGATATTTTTCAGTGTCCAGCAAAGTGGATCATTTCACAGTTAATAACGAAATGTTTGTAAACCTAAGAGTGAAGGATGCAATTGCAGACCGTCTTCTTAGAGAGACATTGAAAAGGCCAGACTCTGGATCAGGGTATGATGGAGCCGTGTTTCATGTGTATTGGAAGGAGGAGCGTGCTGAAATTTTTCTCGATACATCTGGCGAAACATTATCGAAGCATGGTTATCGGAAAATCCCCGGCAAGGCGCCCATGCTCGAGTCGTTGGCAGCCGCTACATTAATGTCCACTAAGTGGGATAGAAAATCTCCTTTTATAAATCCCATGTGTGGATCTGGTACATTGGCTATCGAAGCGATCTTGTTAGCTACTAATCGCAGACCAGGTTTGTTTAGAACAAATTATTCATTCAAACACATCAAAGGGTATGACCCTGAAGTGTACAATGGCGAATATCAAAAACTGGAAGACCAGATTATTAACGTTGATGGACTAAAAGCAATCGCAAGCGACATAAGTGACGATGCTGTTAACATTTCTAAAATAAATGCAGCTACGGCAGGAGTAGAGAAATTTATTGATTTTCAAGTGTGCGACTTTGAAGCAACAAAATTACCAGACACCCCAAGTGTTATTTATTTCAATCCAGAGTATGGTGAACGACTAGGTGATGAAACCGAGTTGGAGGCAACATACGCTCGCATAGGAGATTTTATGAAGAAGAAATGCCAGGGATATCTCGGCTATATTTTCACAGGCAATCTCGACCTCGCCAAGAAAATTGGTTTAAAGGCCAGTCGAAGAATTGAATTTTACACGGCAACGATTGATTGCCGGTTGATGGAGTATGAATTGTATGGAGGAAGTAGGAGGGTAGAGAAGATAAAGACGGAAGCATCAAATCTTTAGTTTCAAGAAATCAGCCGTATATCCTTCTTTGCACTTCTTAACCATATCTTCTGGTGTGCCGGCAAACAAAAGATGACCTCCTTTTTTTTCTCCGCCTTCCGGGCCGAGATCAATGATCCAATCTGCGCATTTGATCACTTCCATATTGTGTTCTATCACAATTACGCTGTGCCCCTGATCGACTAAAGCATTCATCGCTTTTAAAAGTTTTGAAATGTCATGAAAGTGAAGGCCAGTGGTAGGTTCATCAAAAATGAAAAGAATGTGATCTTTTTCTTCAATGGAATTTTTTCCGAGGAAGGAAGCGAGCTTCACACGCTGTGCTTCTCCGCCTGATAGCGAATTAGATGACTGACCAAGCTTTACATAGCCTAAGCCAACTTCAAAAAGAGGCAAGACTTTTTCATAGACAGGTTTTTTATCACGGAAGAAATCAAGGGCTTTCTCCACAGTCATATCGAGGATATCAAAAATGGTTGCGCCTTTGTGCTCAACTTCTAATACTTCTTGTTTGAAACGTTTGCCTCCGCAGCTTTCGCATTTCAAAAAGATGTCGGCCATAAATTGCATTTCGATTTTAATCTCTCCTTCTCCTTCGCACGTTTCGCAGCGACCACCTTCTACATTAAAAGAAAAGTGAGAAGGTTTATATCCTCGCTGTCTACTGAGAGGCTGATCAGAATACAATTGCCGGATGGCATCGTATGCTTTTACATAGCTAATCGGATTTGATCGTGAAGATTTTCCAATTGGGTTCTGGTCTACAAATTCTACTTGCGTAATTCTGGAAATATCGCCTTCAAGTTTATCGTACTTGCCAGGCGTTTCTGCCACCGAACCACTCATTCTGCCCAAAGCAGGATAGAGAATTTTTTTGATGAGAGTGGATTTACCAGAACCACTTACACCCGTGATCACAGTAAGAATGCCAAGCGGAAATTTTACTGTCAGGTTTTTAAGATTGTTTTCACGAGCTCCACTAATGGTAATAGAGTCTTTCCATTTTCTGCGGAAAGCAGGAACGACAATTTTTTCTTTGCCGGTTAAGTAATCAGTTGTGTGTGACTTGAGCTTAGTTTGACCATTGATAAGAAGGTCTTTTTGTGTTCCCTGAAAAATTAATTCTCCACCATGCGATCCGGCATCTGGCCCTATATCTATAATCTGATCGGCAGCACGCATGATCTCTTCTTCATGTTCAACAACGATCACCGTGTTGCCCATGTCGCGAAGGGATCTCAATACTTCTACCATGCGTGCCGTGTCACGAGGATGTAAACCAATACTGGGTTCGTCCATGATGTACATAGAACCAACCAATGCGCTGCCAAGAGAGGTTGCTAATTTTATCCGTTGAAACTCACCTCCCGAAAGTGTGCTTGTAACTCGGTTAAGCGTGAGATAACCCAAACCAACTTTAGTCATGTATTCGAGTCTCGAACGAATTTCAGTTAAAATCCGATCCGATACTTTTTGCTCGTACGCAGGCAATTTTATTTTTTCGAAGAAGACAACTACATCTTCAATTGGCATCAGCACTAAGTCTGTAATAGAAGTATCGGCAATCTTTACATACGATGCATCTTTGCGCAGCTTAGTGCCCCTGCAATCCGGACAGGTTGTTCTTCCACGATAGCGCGATAGCATTACCCGATATTGGATCTTATGCATTTTTGTGGCGATGAACCTGAAGAACTCGTGAAGACCTTCAAAATACTCATTGCCATTCCATACCAGGTCGCGTTCCTTTTGTGTAAGCTCAATGTAGGCGCGATGAATAGGGAAGTCGAACTTGATTCCGTTCTTCAGAAGAGGCTTAAGCCACTCACTCATCACTTCCCCGCGCCAAGGGGCAATTGCATTTTCATAGACAGAAAGGCTTTTGTCGGGAATGACTAAGTCGTCATCGATGCCAAGAATTTTTCCAAAGCCTTCGCAAGTTTGACAAGCGCCAAAAGGATTGTTGAAGCTGAATAAATTTATAGAGGGCTCGGTAAAAGAAATACCATCCAATTCAAAGCGATCAGAAAAATGCGACTTTGCTTTGCCCTCTACATAAATGACACAATCACCATGTCCTTCAAAGAAGGAAGTTTGAACGGAGTCAGATAGTCGGAAAGTTAAATCTTCATCTGTTGCATTGACAGCCGCTCGATCGATTAGAATTTCATACTCATTAGTTGATATTGAGCCTACCTTTTCCTTAGTAGTCTTCTTCTTAACAATTTCTCCTCCCCTCTCCTTTTGGAGAGGGGCCGGGCCTGCCTGCCGGACAGGCAGGGGTGAGGTCATCTCTTCAATAAACTTGACTTCACCGTTAATTAAGATTCTCGCAAAACCTTTGCTTAACAAAAGATCCAATTCATCATTTAGTTTCCGTCCCTTTTGGATTTTTAGCGGACAAGCCACCATCACCCTTGTCCCTTCTTTTTGCTGGTTGATGAAGTCTACTACATCTGTTACGGTATCCCGCTTCACTTTCTTTCCGCTGATGGGTGAATAGGTTACTCCAATTCGCGCAAATAGTAGTTTTAGATAATCATAAATCTCTGTAGTTGTGCCAACAGTTGATCGGGGATTTCTAGTATTTACTTTTTGTTCTATGGCAATGGCAGGGGATACTCCTTTGATGTAATCAACCTCAGGTTTCTCCATTCTACCCAGGAACTGGCGGGCATAAGAACTCAAACTCTCTACATACATCCGTTGTCCTTCAGCAAAAAGGGTATCAAAAGCCAAAGAAGATTTACCTGAACCTGATAAGCCGGTGATCACCACTAGTTTATTGCGCGGAATGGCAACACTTAAGTTTTTGAGATTATTTACCCGAGCTCGTTTAATGATGATAAACGCTTTTGGGTCGAGTTCATCTAAGTAAGAATCGTCTATCAGTGGAGCTGAATTCATGAGAAGTCGCAAAAGTAAAAAAACAGGTAGCCCTATCCTACCTGTCCTCCGAAATGGTTTTTCGTATAGGATGAGGCTGCCCAGACTTGCTCTTTCGGGTTGAATAAGAAGGGGTAAAGAAAAACACCATCAAGGCCAGATGGTGTTTTTATTAATCTTTGGAAAAAGGCTTTTAATCACAGACTTGTCTGGAGTCAGGATCTAATTATCAAAATCCGGATCATAGCTGGCTTCTTTTGCCCCGCCACCATCTTCATCAAAATCGCCACTGCCACTATCAAAATCATCATCAGCTGCCGGTGCTTTAACGTCATCATCATTACCGTCAAATTCCTCTTTAGCACCAGACTCCACATCGTAGCCCCCATCACTGTTTTTAGTGACAGGAACCTTAATCAAAAAGACGGCATCATCTGTTTCCAGCGGAAAAACAAATATGGGTTCCTTTTTGCCGTTTGAAATGCGGGTGATACTTGCT
>JAYVBN010000444.1:0-3577 GCA_043750455.1 Bacteroidia bacterium
AAATGGATGATAATGTCGTCACCTACTTTTGTCTTTAGTTTTTTCGCGATGATTTTGCTCAAGACAACCTCCCGCGCATAGCCAGAATCCGGAAAATGAATAAACTCTCCTTCAATCATATTATCGCGAAAGCGATTGAGGTCAAAACTTTTGCCAACACCTTTAAACACCACACCGAGCACTTCATCTTCTGTCTTAATCAACCCTGCTTTATGACTAAACTCTTGAATATGTTCAATCACGCCAAGATCTTCCGGATGATTATAGATATTTACATTATAACTGAACGGTTGCTCCTCCATAGAGTTATTCATAGTAAACTTTGAGACAATAAGGTGAGAGCTAAATCCGTAGATCTTATTTTGCACGGTCTCCTGAAACCCCTTCATAATAAGAAATGAAACAATGGCTGCGCTAAGCCCCACCGTAATGCTGGCCACAGCAATTTTATGAATGATTGAAGAAAATCCACCCTTATCAGTGTCTGGATTTCCCTGGCTTATTCTTTTCGATATGAAATACGAAAGGTTCAAGGAATGGCTTAATTTTGGCTTAATCGAATATGGAAAAAAATAATTACCGCCAAAATAAAAAGAAATGATCAGGTTATATGCATCCTTATTTTTTTTGTGCAACGTTCTTTCATGCGATGCTCAAACGACAACCAGTGTTTTGACCGGTGCCGAACAACTTCATGAGCTAACCCCGAAGTTGAAAAATAAAAAGGTCGGCTTGGTTGTCAATCATACTTCTATGATCGGAAAAACACATTTAGTAGATACCTTAAAAAGCCTGGGCATTACTGTTACCAGAATCTTTGGTCCCGAACATGGTTTTCGTGGAAATGCAGCGGATGGTGAACATGTTAGTGATAGTATCGATTCTAAAACGGGCATATCCATAGTATCGCTCTATGGCAAAAACCGAAAGCCGACAAGTAAGCAATTTTCTGATCTTGATATTATCATTTTCGATATTCAAGATGTAGGCACGAGGTTTTATACCTACATCGGCACTATGCATTATGTGATGGAGACATGTGCAGAAAGCAAAAAGAAACTAATCATTCTCGATCGCCCCAATCCAAATGCTTTTGTTGATGGGCCCATCAATACCAAGCCCTTGCAGTCCTTCGTGGCCATGCATGCTATTCCAATTGCCCATGGCATGACCATAGGTGAAATGGCACAAATGATAAATGGCGAAGGCTGGCTTGCTGATAAATTAAAATGCGAAATAGAAATTATAAAACTTAAAAACTGGAAACACACAGATGAATATATATTACCTGTAAGGCCATCACCTAACCTTCCTAACCAGCAAGCCGTAAAACTATATCCATCCCTTTGTCTTTTTGAAGGAACAGTGATTAGTATTGGTCGAGGCACACCCGCACCGTTTCAGGTTTTAGGTAATCCTGAATTAATAAATATGAATTATCAGTTTATACCTGTTACAATTAAGGGTGTTGCGGTCAATCCTCCACAGGAAAATAAGTTGTGTTATGGAATAGATTTAAGAAATGTTCCAGTTGAACAAAAAATAGATTTAAAATATTTGTTCACTATGTACAAAGCCTATCCCGATAAGGAAAAATTCTTTTTACCCTATTTTGATTTGCTGGCTGGCACTGCAGTATTAAAACAGCAGATTAAAGACGGACTTACAGAAGATCAAATCCGCGAAAGCTGGAAATCCGATCTTGAAAAATATAACGAGATGAGGAAGAAATATTTGTTATATCCTTAAAAAAGATGCTTGATACTGGCTAGTTGAAATCCGTGTACAGAATTCGATCAACCAGCATCAAGAATCAAGCATCGTACTATTATGACTAAATCTCAAAAAGTAAACGACATACTTAATATACTTGACAAACTCTATCCCAATCCTGAAGTTCCGCTTCAGCACAAAGACGCTTACACTTTATTAATATCGGTTCTGCTTTCCGCTCAATGCACAGATGTACGTGTGAACCAGATAACACCACATCTCTTCAAACTTGCCGATAATCCTTACGACATGATGAAGTTGTCTATAGAAGAAATTCGGGAGATAATCAAACCCTGCGGACTATCACCGATGAAATCAAAAGGCATTGCAGGGCTCTCCAAAATATTGGTTGAAAGATATAACGGACAAGTACCGAATACTTTTGAAGCCCTCGAAGAGCTTCCTGCTGTTGGGCACAAGACTGCTTCTGTGGTAATGACCCAATGGTTCGGTCTTGCCGCTTTTCCTGTGGACACTCACATACACCGACTTGCCTACCGTTGGGGATTAACCAATGGAAAGAATGTGGAGCAGACTGAAAAAGATCTGAAACGCCTGATCCCGCTAGAGAAATGGAATAAAGTACACCTTCAAATTATTTATTTTGGCAGAGAATTTTGCCAAGCAAGAGGAGATGACTGGAAAGTTTGTCCGATTTGTAAGAAGTATCTACGAAAAAGTCTTAAGGGACTAAATTAATCAACCCAACAACTTCTAAATGAATTTCTCAAAGGCCTCCTTAAAGACAATATCCATCCACTTTGTCGGAAATAAATCATCCGAACAAGGCCTTATCCTATCCAAAAAGCCGCTTGATTTGGAAGACGAGTTAAAAATAAAAGTCAAGGACTATTTTTTAAATCGATTTGTATCCGTATTCGAAACGCATCAGTTCGCACATCCATCCTCCTTGCAATACAATGAAGTTTACAATGTAGTTGCTGGCATTTTCTTTGGTGAAAGTTCATTTCATCTGGCTACTGTTCAACTGGCTCAGCATTTATATAAAAACTCCGGCCATCCTAAAATCAAAGGTGGCGAGTTCTATTTGTGCTTATTCGAGAATTGCATTTTTGAAAACGAAACGGTAGATGCATTTGGAATTTTCAAAACAGAAACGAAGACCAATTTTTTTGAAGTAAATCAGGAGAAATCAAGTTTTTCAATCTCATTGAAAGAAGGCCTTGATCTAAATAAACTAGATAAAGGTTGTTTGATTTTTAACACTCGTAACAAAGAAGGTTTTCGGGTATTAATGATTGATAGCCAAAGTCGTGGGGAAGAGGCACAATATTGGAAGGAAAATTTTCTGGGATTAGCTCCTGTTAAGAATGAGTTCCTTCAAACCAATCAGTTCCTTAACATCACCAAAAAATTTGTGACCGAACAAATGGTGGATGAATTTGATATGACAAAGCCCGATCAGATTGACTTGCTAAACCGTTCGGTGGATTATTTCAAGAAACATGAATTGTTTGATAAATCGCATTTTGAAAAAGAAGTTTTTCAGGACAAAGGGCTCATCAAATCCTTCCATGCTTATGACGAAGCATACCGCGAGGAGCATGACATTGATCTAAACGACCGGTTTGGAATATCGGAGCAAGCCGTCAAGAAACAAGCACGGGTTTTCAAAAGCGTACTTAAGCTGGACAAGAACTTTCACATCTACATTCATGGCGATAAACAGTTAATTGAGCACGGGGTGGAGAAGGATGGGAGAAAGTTTTATAAGATCTATTATAAAGTGGAGAGTTAATACAGTCCACAGACCACTGTCGACTGTTGTCTGTGGAGGGTGGAG
>JAYVBN010000445.1:0-6370 GCA_043750455.1 Bacteroidia bacterium
GTAAGTAAGGTACATTCCCCAATGTGCCTGCGGGTTTAAACAAGTTAATAAAAATGTTAAAATTTATGATGGCGGCTATCAGCTGCTCGCTTTCGCTGAGTGCGTTGGCACAATTTACTATTCGCGGCACTGTGCGCGATGCTCAAACAAAAGAACTATTAGTGGGTGCAACCATCCAACTCGAAAATCAAAAACGCTATGCCGTAACGGATGAACAAGGAAGGTTTGAATTGAAAGGAATCCCCGCAGGACAACATGACTTACTTGTCAAATTTCTTGGTTATCAGGAAGTGCATCAGGTGCTTAATGTAACCGATAATGTGCAAATTGAATTAGCACTGGAAGAAAGTGCACAACTCACCGATGAAGTAATCGTGTACGCCACTCGTGCAAATGATAAAACACCCACAACGTTCACCAATGTGAATAGTCAGGCATTGCAGAAGCAAAACTTTGGTCAGGATTTGCCACTACTACTCAACTGGACTCCTTCGTTGGTTACAACTTCTGATGCTGGAACGGGAATTGGTTACACTGGCCTGCGCATTCGCGGGAGCGATGCCACACGGATCAATGTTACCATTAATGGCATACCCTATAACGATAGCGAATCGCAATCAACTTATTGGGTAGATATTCCAGATGTTGCATCTTCCACACAAAGCATACAAATACAACGAGGTGTTGGCACATCTACCAATGGCGGCAGCGCTTTTGGCGGCAGTGTTAACTTGCAGACAAACTCTTTGAAGGTTGATCCTTACTCTGAAATAATAATGGCAGGTGGATCATTTAATACCCAACGATATACTTTAAAAGCAGGAACCGGACTCATCAATAATCGTTGGGCGTTCGATGGTAAAGTATCCAAAATTACATCCGATGGATATATCGATAGGGCTTCGTCAGACCTTGGCTCTTATTACCTGAGTGGAGGATATTATGGTAAAAAAACAATCATCAAAGCCATCACGTTTGGAGGGCACGAAAAAACGTATCAATCGTGGAATGGCAACGATGCTACCACCATGAAAACAAATAGAACATTTAATTCTGCCGGGGCATTGTACGATGCAAACTGGAACGTGACCGGCTATTATGATAATGAAGTGGACGATTATCGACAAGATCATTATCAGCTTCATCTCACTCAAAAAATAAGCGACTATTGGAACGCAAATGTTTCTCTTCATTATACCTATGGCCGCGGCTATTATGAGCAATACAAGCAAGACAAAGCCTTTGCTGATCTGGGACTAAATGATATTGTCTTAACCGATACAACGCTAACTTCGGGGGATTTCATTGTGCGTAAATGGCTTGACAATAAATTTTATGGCACAACCTTCTCCTTCAATTACGACAAGGAGAAAACTAACCTGACGATTGGTGGAGCTTTAAATCAATATGGGCATGCGCGGCATTTTGGTGAGATTATATGGGGGCAGTACTCTTCCAATTCACAAATTCGCCAACTTTATTATGATGGCAATTCACAAAAAAATGATTTCAATATGTACGCTAAATGGAATTATGAAATCTCGTCTGCACTAAATGCATTTGTTGACGTGCAATATCGCACGGTAGATTACAAAACAGCAGGAATCGATAGTGACTTAAATCCGTATGATGTTCATGATACCTTTCATTTTTTCAATCCAAAAGCTGGGTTGAGTTATTCCGTTTCTTCAACGGATATTTTATACAGCTCTTATGCCATTGCCAACCGCGAGCCCAACCGCACCGATTATCTTGATGGTGCTGTAAAACCCAAATCAGAAAACCTCGGCAATTTAGAAGCAGGCTGGAGAAGAAATTCAAAACAGCATGGTTTCGAAGTCAACTACTACCTGATGAATTACACAGATCAATTAGTACTTACTGGCAAACTCGATAATGTCGGGAATCCCATCCGGGCTAATGTTGGGAAAAGTTATCGCACAGGAATAGAACTTTCTGGGTTGGTTAGGATAACTGAGCAATTGACATGGAATGCCAACATGACCTGGAGCGTGAATAAAAACAAAGACTATGTAGTAGATGAAACCAACTTAGACGAAAAGAAAAATACATCCATCATCCTTTCGCCCAACTGGATAGCCGGAAGTCAATTGACCTGGAGTATATTCCATAATTTCAAAACAACTTTGCTTACTAAATATGTAGGCAAACAATATCTGGATAATACACAAACCGAAAGTCTAACCTTAGAAGACTATTTGATCAACGATTTACGGTTCAATTACACGGTTACCACAAAAGGAATAAACGCAATTGAATTGAGCTTGCTTGTCAATAATCTTTTTGATGTGAACTATTCTTCAAATGGAGCTACGTATGGAGATGGGGTTCCGTATTACTATCCCCAGGCGGGAAGAAATTTTCTAGCGATGGTGGCGGTGCGGTTTTAACTGGGAAGAAATCAATGGGTAGGGTGAAGTGGATGCCCCCAACTCCACACCCTATTTGTCATTGTCCGTCATGCTCGTATTTTTGCGTGCTTGCTCTGTTGCAAGCATTTAACATTGATGAAATGAAGTTTAATCTTGTTTTATTTATTGTTGTATTCTTTACTCTCAACGCTTTCGGTCAGAAGGCTGTAAAGCCAGCACCACCTATCCCGCTTTTCACAATAAACAATAAACCGGTTAACACCGATGAATTCATTTACATCTACACGCAAAAAAATCAATCTAAGGCAGAAGACTTCACCGATGTAAAAATTACGGAATACCTCGACCTGTTCATCAACTTCAAGCTAAAAGTTACAGAAGCGCAAAAGCGCGGAATGGATACCACTGCTGAATTCAGGAAAGAATTTAATTCCTATAAAGATGAATTGAAGAAGCCATACGTTGCCGAATCAAATGAGCTTGACCGGTTGACCAAAGAAGCGTATGCCCGCCTTACCGAAGAAGTTAAAGTCTCGCATATATTAATTAACCTCAACCCAGATCCAACACCTGCCGACACGCTCGCAGCGTTTCAAAAGATTACTGAGATCCGAAACAAGGCGATGAGTGGAGAAGATTTCGGAAAACTGGCAAAGGAATTTTCGGAAGATCCATCTGCTAAAACAAACGATGGGAACCTTGGATACTTTACGGCTATGCAAATGGTTTATCCCTTTGAGGCTACCGCATACAAAACTAATGTTGGCGAAATCTCTCTGCCTGTTCGTACACGCTTTGGCTACCATATAATAAAAGTATTTGATCGCCAAGCAGCCCGAGGCGAAGTTGAAGTTTCTCATATTCTTTTACGCACAGGGTCTGCCAATGATATGAAGGTAAAGACCACAATTTTTGAAATCTACGACCAACTCAAAGGTAGGCGCAAATGGGAAGAACTGTGTGCCGAATATTCTGAGGACAATGCCACAAAAAGTGCGGGAGGTAAGTTGCGTCCATTCGGAGTTGGTGCACTGCCCTCAGTTCCAGAGTTTGAAAAGGTAGCGCTCAATTTAAATCAACCTGGTGATGTCTCAGATCCATTTCAATCGGCTATCGGGTGGCACCTCGTGCGCCTGGAGAAGAAAATACCTCTTCCCTCTTTTAAAGACATAGAGCCTGCATTAAAGAGAAAAGTAAGTCGCGATGAACGTTTACAAATCTCTAAAACATCATTGCTGGCAAAACGCAAAAAGGAACTTGGCTTTGTAGAAGGTGAAGCTGCGCAGCAAATCAAAACTCTTGCCGATACAAGTCTCGTAAGAGGGAGATGGAAATTTAGAGGAGAAGAAGCACTAAAAAGTAAAACACTGTTTACTATACAATCCAAGCCGGTACTTACTGGGGATTTCATAAACTATATTTATAAAAATCAGGCAAACTCTGCCCTTTCTCCAGAGGCTTTTTTAAATCAACTCTACGAAAAGTTTGTAGAGGAAAGTCTGAGCGATAAAGAAGAAGAGATTCTGATCGTACAACATCCAGAATTCAAAAGTTTATTAAACGAATATTACGAAGGCATTCTGCTCTTTGGCATTATGGAAAAAGAAATTTGGAACAAGGCTTCCCTGGATTCAACCGGACAACTTAAATTTTATGATCAAAATCAATCAAGGTATATGGCGGGAGAGCGTTTGGAAGCCCGGCTATTAGCAACTGCAGACAAAGCCTTTCTGGAGGAGATGCAAGTAAAAATTGCGAAGGGCGATAGCATCACAAAAGCCGATGTCAAAAAATTTAAATCCGTACAAAAAACAAGACTATTCGAAAAGGGTGAAAACAAGGTGATCGATAAAATTCCCTGGTCAATTGGGATTCATCAATCGGAAGCAGATGGAATGTATTACCTTGTTGAAGTAAATAGCCTGACGGCACCAGGATCGAAGAGTTTTTCTGAAGCACGTGCCCAGGTAATATCCGATTACCAGGATTATCTGGAAAAAAATTGGATTGCCGAATTGAAGATAAAGTATCCGGTAAAAATTAATCCGAAGGGCAAAAAAATTGTTTTGGAAGAGTTGAAGAAGAAGAATGAAACATCAATTAAAAAATAGTGTGGCTGATTAGTGAATTCCCCATTCCCAAGAATAGAATAGCTGCGAGCTTCAAGCTTCCCTGCCTGTCCGGCAAGCAGGCAGCATCCAGCGGCTGTGTGTTCATTCTATTTTGTTTGATCCTAACTATTCAAAGCTGTGATCTGATCCGCATGAAAAAAGACAGTCCGGAATCAGGTTTACAAAAGCGAGTGGCCAGGGTAAACGATATCTACCTTTATCAGGATGAGCTTAATGGCATTGTTACTGGAAGTATCTCGAAAGAAGATAGCTCGGCCAGGGTGAATGCCTATATCAACAGTTGGATACGCAAACAACTACTGATTAGTGAAGCCACTAAAAAAATAAACATAAATGAATCTGAAGTTGAACGTAAAATACTTGACTATCGATATAGCCTGATTGGCTATGAGTTTCAAAACTATTATATCAAGCAAAACCTTAACGATAGCATCTCTGATCAGGAGGTAGAAGCCTATTACAAAGAACACATCGATAACTTCATCCTAAAACAAAACATTGTGCGCGGAACGTTTATTAAAGTGCCCGTTGCAGCACCCCGGACTAACCGGATAAAAGAACTGATCTATTCTCAAAAAGAAAAAGATGCGGAAGAGCTAAAATCTTATTGTATTAGTTTTTCGGCCGTCTATCATTTGTCCGATTCTTCGTGGATAGCGTTTGATAAATTGGTTATCAATTCTCCGATGGCGGAAATTCCAAATAAAATTCAGTTTCTTCAGCGAGAAACCTACTATGAAACCAGCGACAAAGAATTTTTATATTTTTTAAAGATTGAAGATTACAAGATTTCCGACAATGTATCTCCTATCGAGTTCGTTGAAGAGGACATCAAAAACATTATTTTAAACAAAAGAAAAGTAGAACTTGCGCAAAAATTGGAAGCAGATGTTTATGAAAATGCGGCAAAACGAAAAGAATTTGAGGTTTTTGAAAAGTAGAGCCCCCAGACAAGGATTTCGTCCTTTGTTTTTATCCTTCACTATTCTATTTTCTTTTTCAGCTTTGGCTCAAGAGACCACTCCTGTGGCTCAAGAGTCCACTGGTTTTGTAGTCGATAAAATCATCGTAAAGGTTGACAATTATGTCGTTTTAAAATCTGATCTCGAAAGTGCTTATCAAGGTTATCTTACCAATGGAAACCCAGCCAACAACGATGCCAAATGCGATATACTCAATGGCATCTTGATCAATAAACTCATGGTTGCAAAAGCAGAGATCGATTCGATCATCGTCACTGATTTTGAGGTTGACCAAAATACAGACCAACGGATGTCGATGATCTTGCAAAACTCTGGCAATTCCCCTGAGCAGTTAGAAAAAGCATATGGCAAAACCCTAGAGGAAATTAAGTTAGAGCTTCGCGACCAGATAAAGGAACAATTGGTGGGTCGTCAGATGCAAACCGTTATCACAAAAGATATTTCAATTACACCGCATGAGGTAAGGCGCTTCTATAGTCAAATTCCTGCCGATAGTCTTCCGTATTATAATTCGGACGTTGAGGTTGCACAAATTGTGCGCAAAGCAAAAGTGAGTGATGCCCAGAAAACTGAAGCCCGACTAAAGTTGATGGGGCTGCGGGAACAGATATTGAAAGGAGCTGATTTCAATGAGCTCGCCAAAAAGAATTCGGAAGACCCCAGTGCCCAGTACAATGGTGGCGAAATGGGTTACGTTGGCCGCGGTGCTATGGTGCCTACTTTTGAGGCTATGGCTTTTAAACTTAAGGAAGGGGAGATCTCCATGCCGTTTGAATCTCCGTTTGGATATCACGTCATGCAACTTATTGACCGCAGAGGGAACGAATATAACTCTCGTCACATTTTACTTTCGGCTGTCCCT
>JAYVBN010000446.1:0-8968 GCA_043750455.1 Bacteroidia bacterium
TCCTGCTATGGAGATGAGTCCACTAGACGATTCGAATATTTCATCCTTACGGGAAAGTTCGGATGCAGATTTTCCTTCTTCATGGATTAACGGCCGCAACCCTGCCCAGCTTGACTCCAAATCTTCCAGTTTTAAATGGACTGAGGGAAAATTGGAATTGACTGCCGTTATTAGATAGTAGGCATCTTCGCGTGATGTGAATACTTCATCCTTGTTTCCAATATAACTTGTATCGGTTGTACCAATGTAGGTGCATCTACCACGCGGAATGGCAAAAATCATTCGGCCATCGTCCACATTAAAATAAATAGCCTGCTTTACGGGAAACCTTTCATGTGCCACCACAACATGAACACCCTTTGTTAAATGTAGACTCTTTCCTTGTTTTGATTTATTGACTTCTCGCAATTCATCTACCCACGGACCTGCAGCATTTACAACAACTGTTGATTGGATTTTAAAAGATTCACCTGTTAATTGATCGTCAACATTAATCCCCGAAATCACTTCGTTATCATAAATAAAGTCAGTAGCCCTGGTATAACTTAAAATAGTGGCCCCATGTTGGACTGCGGTCTTAATAATCTCTATTGTAAGTCTTGCATCGTCTGTTCTGTATTCGGCATATATTGCACCACCTTTGACATCATCTCTTCTAAGCAATGGTTCATATTTTAAAGTTTGAATTTTTGTGAGCATCCTACGCTGATCTTCAGATTTAACGCCAGCCAGCAAATCATACATTTTTAAACCGATGGAGGTAAGCCAATAGCCCATTCCTCTTTTCTCTGAAAGAGGAAGGAGCATCTTTTCGGGAACCACCAAATGCGGGGCAAGCGAATGGACAACGGCACGCTCACTGCCAACTTCTTTTACCAGGCCAAATTCAAGCTGCTTTAAATAGCGGAGGCCACCATGAATTAATTTTGTAGAGCGACTGCTGGTGCCAAAGGCAAAATCATTTTTCTCCACCAAGGCCACCTTTAATCCGCGCGAGGCAGCATCCAATGCAATCCCCGCGCCTGTAATGCCACCACCAATGATCAGCACATCAAATTTCTCTGATTGGAGTTTGGATACAATTTGTGGACGCTGAAAGATGGAAAAGGGCATTTCTTTGTTTCGAGTTTAAAGTATCAAGTAATGTTAGCCGTACTGAAGTCTTAATTAGTTGGCAAATGTTGAAATTTTCAAGGAGCTTAATTTGAAACTCGAGACTAGAAACTAATTTAATCGACCCACCCTTTAGTTCTCTCTACAGCCTTCAACCATCCTTTATAAAGTTTCGATCGGGTTGGTTCGTCCATCTGCGGAGTAAACCGCTTCTGGATTTTCCTGTTTTTGATGATCGCTTCTTTCTTCCACAGTCCAATCTGAATCCCGGCAAGATAAGCAGCACCCATGGCTGTCGATTCAATCACCTCAGGGCGTTCAACTTCTGATCCTAAGATATCGGCTTGAAATTGCATGAGAATATTATTAGCACATGCTCCTCCATCCACTTTAAGAATGGCAAGCTTTACTCCTGAATCTTCCTGCATAGCATTCAAAATATCTTTCGTTTGATAAGCAAGTGATTCTAACGTTGCTTTAATAATATGGTCCTTGCCTGTGTCTCTCGTCAAGCCAAAAATTGCACCGCGTGCATACATATCCCAATAAGGTGCGCCTAATCCTGCAAATGCAGGAACAACATACACTTCATTCGAGCCTAATGCTTTGGCTGCAAAGTATTCGGAGTCTTTAGATTGATCGATGATATGAAGGCCATCGCGAAGCCATTGTACTGCTGCACCTGCAATAAATACGCTTCCTTCCAATGCATATTCTACTTTTCCATCAAGCCCCCAGGCGATGGTAGTAATCAATCCGTTTTTTGATAGTTGAATATTTGAACCTGTATTCATCAACATAAAGCAACCGGTGCCGTACGTGTTCTTGGCCATTCCTGGTTCGAAACAAGCCTGACCAAATAAAGCAGCTTGCTGATCGCCAGCCACACCAGCAATGGGAATTTCTTTTCCATTTAAATTCCAATTTCCAAAATTGGCAGCCGAAGGTTTTACTTCCGGTAAAATAGATGTTGGAATGTTTAATTCCTTTAGAAGTTTTTCATCCCACTTTAGATCACGGATATTAAACACCATGGTGCGCGAGGCATTGGAATAATCTGTTACATGAGATTTGCCTCCTGTAAGTTTCCAGATCAACCATGTATCGACAGTGCCAAAGGCGAGTTCACCTTTCTCTGCCTTCTGTCTTGCTCCGTCTACGTTATCTAAAATCCATTTGATCTTTGTTCCCGAAAAATAAGAATCGATCACAAGCCCGGTGTTTTCACGAACATAATCCTTTAGTCCTCTTGACTTTAATTCTTCACATATAGAAGCTGTTCTTTTATCCTGCCATACAATCGCATTATAAATAGGCACCCCTGTTTTTCTGTCCCATACAATAGTTGTTTCGCGTTGGTTGGTGATTCCAATAGCGGCAATGGAATTAGCATCAACCGTATAATCAGAAATTAATTTATTCAGCACACCAGATTGAGAACTCCATATTTCTTCAGGGTCGTGCTCCACCCATCCAGACTTTGGAAAAATCTGTTCAAATTCCTGCTGTGCAATTCCTTTGATTACTCCTTGTTCATCAAAAAGAACTGCCCGAGAACTGGTTGTACCTTGATCGAGTGCGATGATATATTTTGCCATATAAATTAGGGATTAGGGCTTGGGCATTCATTCTAAAGCAATATCAGTAATCTTAAAAAACGAGTTGATAAATCACTGCACCAAGGATGCCACCTATGATTGGTCCAAGAACAGGAATCCAGGCATATGACCAGTCCGAATCTCGCTTTCCAGGAATAGGTAAAATAAAATGTGCAATGCGAGGCCCAAGATCTCGCGCAGGATTTATAGCAAAACCTGTTGTGCCACCTAGGCTAAGGCCAATAGAAACAATGAGAAGACCAACCACAATTGGGTTCAAACCTTCTGTGAACTTATTTTCTCCAATAAATAAGATGGCCAGCAACAGTATAGCGGTAGCGATAATCTCGCTGACCAAATTAGCAACCGTATTTCGAATGGCTGGAGCGGTTGCAAACACAGCAAGTTTTGCAGATGAATCAATTGTGTTTTTCCAATGAGGCATATATTGAATCCACACAACTATAGCACCCACAAAAGCACCCGACATTTGCGCCAGTATATAACCGACTACCTGATCCGAAGGAAACGTCCCAATCATTGCCAGAGCTATTGTTATAGCTGGGTTTAAATGAGCACCACTGATGGAGCCAACTGCATAGATAGCAAGTGTTACGGCTAAACCCCACGCCACGCATATGGTGAGCCATCCCGCATTTTCAGATTTTGTTCCTTTCAGTACTATTCCGGCCACTACTCCTTCGCCTAAGATGATGAGGAGCATGGTACCGAAAAATTCTGCCAGATAAGGTGACATAGCTAATGTTTTATGGTGAAATTAATTTTATCTTTAAATATACAAATGATCTTCAATGCCCTTTTGAAAAATTTGGAGTTTCATCATCCGATTTTTGAACTTTAACAAGCATCGTTGCAAACGAGGCCACTAAAAGTAACACTCCGGCAAACGTTATCGCATGGCCTGGGTTCTCTCCCAAAAAGTTTTTGTAGATATAGCCAAATGACAATGTTTGAATAATCATTGGAACCACAATCATCATGTTGATAATTCCCATATAGACACCATATCTTTCTTTGGGTATGCTACCCACTACCATTATATAAGGAACACCCATCATACTTGCCCAGGCAACACCAAAACCAATCATGGGAGCGAAGAGTAAAAATTTATTCTCGATATGCGGTATGATAAATAAAGAAATGGCAGCTAATGCTAAACATACCATATGGACATTCTTCGCGCTTATTTTTCTGGCCATCCAGACTAATCCAAAAGCTGATGAGAATGTAACGATATTATAAAATCCATTCACCAGGCCCGTCCAACCTACAGCCTCTTCGTATAATTTTGGATCGGCACTTGATGTAGCATGCCAAACCGATTTTGCAATACTATGGGATATGAACTGCCAATAGCAAAACATAGCATACCACTGAAATAAATAGACTAGAGCTAATTGCCACAAAGTAGCTGGCATATCTTTGATGGCAGAAAAAATTTCTTTAAACGGAGCCATCACTCCTTTGGGGTGAGCTTTTAATGCTTTCAATTCTTCATCACTTGGAGGGATTTCCGGAGTGGTGGAAACAGACCATAGCACAGATCCTATGGAGCATAAAGCACCCACGAAAAATGAACCAAAGACCCAATATGGAATACCTGTCTGCCCATCATCAGTCATGGTGGTTCCTGTTATCAGCTTTTGAAAAAAGTAAAGTGAAAGATTCGCTAACGTTATGCCTAAACCAGTAAAGAAGCTCTGAGTTAGAAAGCCAACCGCTCTTTGCTGCGTGTTTAATTTATCAGCAATAAAAGCACGATAAGGCTCCATAGCGGTGTTATTGGCGGCATCCAAAATCCATAACAACCCAACGGCCATCCAAAGCGCCCTGCTAAATGGAAATAGAAATAAACAGATACTGCAAAATATTGCCCCAATCAAAAAGTAAGGTTTCCTTCTCCCCCATCTGGGTGACCATGTCTTATCACTTAAAGCACCAATGATTGGCTGGATGAGTAACCCCGTCATAGGGCCTGCCAAATTTAATAGTGGAAGCTCATCCGGGCTTGCGTGCAAAAACGTATATAGCGGGTTGATTGCAGTCTGTTGTAAGCCGAAGCTGTATTGTATTCCAAAAAAACCAACATTCATGTTGATGATTTGCGAGAAGGAAAGTTGGGGCTTCGGTAATGTCATCGATAGCTATTTTCAGTTGAGTCTTACTCTCTTGATTTTGAAAATGTTGTACTCAATGGTCACCTGAAAAGAAACGACCATTTAAATAAAATCAATCTATTCTCTCTAAACTTAGTACTATATTTTGGGTTTTAAAAAATACTTGAGCAACAAATGATCACGGCTGTCAGGATATTATCAGTCATCACCCTTTGTTGTTTTTTTCATTTGTGCCAGGCTCAGGGTGAGTGGGACAATCTTCCCTGGACAGTCATTGGCGACTCATTGGCTGTCAATCAAAACCCAAATGTGAGTATAACAGGTTGGATCAAAATTAAGGGTACTGAAGAACCTGTAACACGCGCTTCCATATCAGTAGAATTATTCAAGTATTTTGATTACACAAATCAATTTGGAGAATACTATTTGGAACTGCCCATGGGTAAATATCGACTAATGATCAGGCATGTTGGTATGAAGGCTCAATATTTCAAGGTTAAGGTATTTTCAAATGGAGTGTTTGATATCGAGATGGAGCCTGGGTCAACCATCCTTTCAGAAGTTGTAATTAGTTCTCGACCTATTGACAGCAATATCAAAGAATCACTTTCGGGCCTAACCAAACTTAATATTCAAGAAGTAAAGACACTACCAACGCTAATGGGAGAAGTGGATATATTAAAAAGCCTGCAACTGATGCCAGGAGTTAGTAGTGTTGGAGAAGGATCCTCAGGTTTTAATGTACGAGGTGGCAGGGCTGATCAAAATCTTGTTTTACTAAATGATGTACCTATTTTTAATACTTCCCATGCGCTGGGATTCATCTCCGCTTTTAATCAGGATGTTGTAAATGATTTTAGTTTATACAAAGGAAATGTTCCTTCCAATTTTGGTGGTAGAGCTTCCTCTGTTTTGGAAGTTACAACACGGAGAGGAGATTTTGACAAGTGGAAATATCAGGGAGGAGTTGGTTCTATATCAAGCAGGTTCACAGCTGAGGGGCCTATTAAAACTTCAAAGACTTCATTGCTACTTGCAGGCAGAGCATCTTACGCCAACTGGGCACTTAAATCGGTATCCGATCCAAACGTTAAAAAGAGTTTGCTTTCATTTTATGACGCATTTGCATCTGTAAATCACCGCTTCTCAAAGAATAGCACAGCTGATGTTACCTATTATACAAGTAAAGACTTCTTTCAATTCTCAGATCAATTTGGTTACACCTGGGATAATTCTATTGTGAACGCTAAATGGAGGAGTTTATCAAATCGAAAAGCTTCTCCAGTATCGTCCTTGTCATATGGTCATTTCAAAAATACACTGTTTGATCCTTCAGGTATTGAAGCATCTCAATTAACCAATACACTTAACTATTTTCAATTTAAGGAAACAGTAAATTATACCCCGAACGAACAACACAATATTGTTGCCGGTATTGAGAGCGTTGCCTATTTCCCCAAACCAGAAGTGCAAGTCGGCTACAAAGGAAACCCGAGCATTCAGCAAAAGCAGGTTGATAAAAATAGCGGTATCGAATTTTCAATCTTCGGAAATGATGATTTCATAATTTCAGAAAACCTATCGATTTCTGCTGGCCTTCGCTACTCGCACTATACCCATATCGGCTCCGATACAGTTTTTAGTTATTCTTCACAATTACCAAAATCAACTTCGTCTATCACTGACACATCTTATTATAAGAAATTCGAGTCCATAAAGAATTTCGGTGGCTTAGAACCAAGGCTTTCTATACGATTCAATATTGCATCAAATCAGTCTTTCAAAGCGAGCTATAACCGAATGCGACAATACATTCACCAAATCTCAAATACCACCACACCAACACCAGTCGACTTATGGCAGGTAAGCAACGAATATCTACCACCACAGATTGCCGATAATTTTTCCTTCGGCTATTTTCTTAATCATAAAGACAATGTATGGGAAACTTCTGCGGAGGTGTTTTACAAAAACATGCAGAACCTTGTAGAATACAAAAATTTTCCTCAATTGTTCTTGAATAGTCATATAGAAACCGAACTACTTTCTGGTCACGGTCGTGCCTATGGCGCTGAACTATACGTCAGAAAATTAAAAGGAAAATGGACGGGTTGGGCATCCTATACCTATTCTCAAACGCAAATGCAGGTGGCTTCGCCATTTGCTTCTGAATCAATAAATGATGGCGCCTGGTATCCATCCAATTATAACAAACCTCATACATTAAATATTGTAACCAATCGAAGAACACGAAATGCAGGAGCTTTCTCCTTTATTTTTTCCTATAACACAGGCAGACCGTTTACAGCCATCGAATCGAGTTACATTGTTGATGGAACTGTTGTTCCCGTTTATTCGGAACGTAATAAATACAATATTCCAAACTATGTGCGATTCGATTTCTCGTTTACGATTGGTGACATTTTCGATAAAATTGATGACTCGTTGGTTTTTTCAGTGTACAATCTCTTTGGAAGGGACAACGCCTATTCTATATTTTATCAAAGACCTGCCAATAATTACTTTATTCCGAAAGCATATAAACTATCTGTTTTAGGATCAGCCCTCCCTTCTTTAACGTATAACTTCAAATTCTAAATTGGTCATGACGTTATATAGAATTATCAAAGACATTGTAATTTTTATAACACTCAGTGTTATGATCAGTTGCCTTACGCCTATTAACTTCCCTGCAGATGTTGGAAAAGCGCGCATTGCCATATCAGGCCAGGTGAGCACCATAAGCGACAGAAACATTGTTACGATTGGAAGAACGGCTGACACACAAAGATTACCTTTTCCAGTTGAAGGTGCTTCTGTTATGTTAGTTGATGAATTCGGTAGCTTCTTTTATTATTATGAGAATCCAGACAATCCGGGTGACTATATGTTAGAAGGATTCGCGGCTGTGCCAGGATTAAAGTATCATTTGATTGCGACTTTGCAAGATGGAGAGGTTTACCAATCCACACCAGAGCGAGTGCCTCTGATGTCTGGTGGTGTTTCAACAACTCATGAAATTATCAATGAAGTTGCAACAGACAGTGAAGGGAAAAACCTGGAAAAATCATTTCTTAAAATATTCGCAAAAAGTTCGTTGCCTACTACCTCAGAAAATATTTATCTAAAATGGAATGTTGAAGAAGTCTTCGCCATCGTTCCCACTGACTTTCCTGATCCATTTGGGTATACACCGCCAACTTGCTATGTCTACCAAAATGCCGATCCTCAGCATGTTGCTTTGTTTAACGGAGCTAATGTTGAAACGACAAGCATTGACAAAAATCTTATAGCATCGAGAGAAGTCGATAATACTTTTTTCAATCGTCATTATTTTACAACCTACCAATCTGCAACTACAAAAGAAGCATACGAGTACTGGCACAAAGTCAATGTTCTTGCCAACCAGGTAGGCTCCATTTTCGATAGTCCTCCTGCGGAAATAACAGGCAACATTGTAAGCGTTAACAAATCTTCTGAAAAAGTAAATGGATATTTTCAGGCTGTGAACCAAAGTTTTGACCGCTTCTTTATTTTGCCAAGTGATTTACCATTTCCTTTGCTTATGCCAAGCTGTGTATATGATAACCGGGACAGGTATCCAGCTCGTTGCTTAGAATGCATCGAAGTGCGCAATAGCAGTTATGAAAGGCCAAGTTGGTTTTAAGGCTATTAAGAGCAACATAAGTATAAGCTCTATTTAGCTGCTGCTTCTTTCCGTGTTTTAATCTTATTCTGAATAAAACTTCCAATAGCTCTTCCTTGCACCTTACCATTTTCACAGGCTGGCTTATAATGTATGCCACCATACATCCTACTTACAGCCGCTTCTTCTGAGGCTTGTAAGAAAGATGTGAAGCTACGAGCAGTCATGCCATACTCCATCTCAGTTGAATCTGTGAATGCAAAGTTCTCTCCAAATAATCCCGTTAAGGCTATAGCGGCAGAGGCAGAAATTACACTGTGCCCACTGGTGTACTCAGGAAATGGGGGCGTTTGCAAAAGAGGTACCCAGTTCTCATCTATGTATTGATTGATATAAGATTCCGGGCGAATTAATTTACTCCGATATTTCTCATCCCAGCAACTGATGAACCCATCGATTAGGGAAACGGATAC
>JAYVBN010000447.1:0-2649 GCA_043750455.1 Bacteroidia bacterium
TAATATAATTACTCAATTCTACAGGGTCAATACTTTCCCTATTAATGGAGTTGACAATCGCACCCAAATAATTGACGAAATGAGGGCGCAGTTTATAGCCCTTCTTTTTCATCAGCTTAAGCTGGGCTTTGAGCACGGATTGCTTTTCCAAACCTAACCCATTCCAGACGGAACCGATCGCAGCTCCTACCGCCATGGCATCAACGTTTTTGGTGTTTTCTAATACAACACGAAGGCTATCCTGATAGCTGAATTTAGTGGCGACTTTATTGTCGGACTGAGCAAGAGAAAGAGCAATCCCTGCAAGGAAAACGAACAAATATGATGCTACCTGCTTCACGTTATAAAAGCTTTGAAATTCGCAAATAAATGCTGAAAGTGCTAATACAATTAGGTATTAGGGTTTAGACATTTGGACTGCTATGTAAAACGAAAAAAGAGAAAATCTATTTTCTTTGGAGCAGTAAAGATGCCCAGGTTTCTTTCTCATCGCGAAAGATTTCGTTCAGGTCATATTTAGCAGCTTCTTTCTTCAAATCATCGATATCTTGTGTGTAGAAGCCGCTTAGTAAAAGTTGGCCTGTTGTTGACAGGAAGTTAGCATACGATTTCATTTCAGCCAACAAAACATTTTTGTTAATGTTGGCAAGGATGATATCAAACTTACCGGTGAACTTCATCTCGCTGATTTTGCCTTGATATAGATGAATGTTTGTGCACTGATTATTTTCAATATTCTCTTTTCCGTTCACTGTACTCCACTCATCGATATCAAATGCCTCCACTTCGTTAGCGCCTAGCTTGGATGCCATAATAGAAAGTATAGCTGTGCCGCAACCGGCATCCATTACGCGTTTGTCTTTATGACTTATTCTCATCTGGCTTTTCAACATCAAATAGGTTGTTTGATGATGTCCCGTTCCAAATGACATTTTTGGTGTTATGACAATTTCGTATGGATATTTTTTCTTGATCTTATGAAACTCGGCCCGCACCAAACATTTATCATCCACAACAATGGGCTCAATACTTTTCTCCCACTCTTCGTTCCAGTTTTGTTTTTGGATTTTATCCTGAAAAAATATGAGTGGGTTAACGTGTTTATATTTTCCTTTAATACTTTCAAGATGATCAAGATCAAATTTCTCTTGCTCCACAAAAGCTTCAAATCCTTTTTCTGTTTCCATGAATGTGTCGAATCCTACTTCGGCAATTTCAGCCATCAGTATTTCAGAAAACTCAGGATCGCATATAACTTGAAGGCGAGTGTAGAACATAATTTGAAAATTAATTGATTCGTTGATTTGAAAATTCCGTTAGATGAACCTCGTCTTCAAATTTTCAAATCGACTCATCTTCAAATTCCTTTCACAATTTCCACAAACTCTCTCGACTTCAATGAAGCTCCTCCTACAAGTCCACCATCTACATCTGCACAAGAGAAGAGTTCTTTGGCATTATCAGCTTTCACACTTCCTCCATAGAGTATTGAAATATTATCTGCAACCGCTCCATACCTTGAGGCAAGGTGTTTACGAATAACTGCATGCATGTCTTGTGCTTGTTGAGAGGTGGCTGTTTTACCAGTGCCTATTGCCCAAACTGGTTCATAAGCAATCACTACTTTTTGTAAAGCTTCTGCGCTTAAGTGAAACAAACTTTCTTCGACTTGTTTCTTCACCAATTGTTCGTGGGTTCCTTTCTCGCGTATTTCCAATGGTTCACCACAACAGAAAATAGGAGTGATGCCATTGGCCAAAGCCTTGTCAACTTTAGTTGCTAATAGTTTCCCGTCTTCACCAAAATATTGTCTGCGTTCGCTATGGCCGATAATTACATAAGGAATACCCATTGACTTTAGCATAGGAGCAGAAACCTCCCCTGTATAAGCACCTGAATCATGTTCACTGCAGTTCTGAGCTCCAACTGAAATTTGTTTGGACGAGCCTAACTGATTTTTTACAGGAATCAAATAAGGAAAAGGTGTGCATAAAATCACTTTTGCATTTCCTTTTACTTCATCGGCTACCATTCCCATGATTTCCGCAGTGAGAATGTGTGCTTCCTCAAGTGACTTATTCATTTTCCAGTTGCCGGCTACAATTTTTTGACGCATATCGTTTGTTTAAATATTTTCTTTTAACACACCCCTATCCTTTTGGAGGGGGCAGGGGTGAGGTTTTTATTTTCCTTCAAACTTAAATACTTCTGATGGCTTCTCCCTCAAAAGTCTCACACTTTTAACAGGACTTTTGTAAGTTACATGTACAATGTTGGATTGGTCTTCATGCGTTTCCATGATTACATCATTAAGCAGCTCCAGCGATTTGATCTTTTTTACATTCTCTATTTCTATGTAAAAGACAACAGCGATATCTTCAATTTCATGTCCAAGAACCTTTAGGGTTTGAGGCTTGCCATCCAATTTCACTTTCAGATGTTCCTTCAAATACCCAGAAGCCATCTGATCGAGTGTCATTCCATTTTTTGGTTCCAGAATATCCAGTGTTGGCTGTTTCAGCTGGTTTTGAATGGACAGCTCCAGATCATCAATAAAAATGCGTGATATAATCTGAATGGATTTATCTTTTTCACTGTAGGTGATTTCCGTTACCGACAGGTGGATGGGATGCAGAAAAACAAACAGCG
>JAYVBN010000448.1:0-2336 GCA_043750455.1 Bacteroidia bacterium
ATATGAGCAATACAAAGAAAATAGCAATTGGATTAGGCATAGCCGGTGGTGCTTTGCTGGCCGCCTGGTTGCTGACGGGCGACCGGAGGAAAAAGACCAAAGATTTCATTGTGAAGAAGGCCAATGACCTGAAACAATCGATTAAGAAAGAAGACAAAGGAACGTTTGACGACTCTGACATTCACTATGTCTAATAAGAAGCATAGTGTATTAATGATGATTTTATCTCCTCTTCCCTGATTTCAATATCCCAAACCGCCTTACCTATTCCTTTGGTAAGTGCCATCAGAATCTTATTTCCTTTATTTTTCTTGTCTTGCATCATCCCTTCCAGGATGGGTTCATAGTTTGTAGGTAAGTCGATCTTTCCAAAGATTTTTAGAATGTACTCGGATAGCTGATCCAGGCTTTCCTTGCTCAATAGGTTTTTTTGGTGAGCCAGGTAACTCTCGCAAATCATACCGACCGCTATTGCCTCACCATGAAATATCCGGTTGCCATTCTTCAGGAAATATCCTTCCACAGCATGACCTACAGTATGCCCGAAGTTTAATACTTTTCTTAAGCCCTTTTCTCTGGGATCTTCTGCCACTACCGACCATTTGAATTCTATGGAATGCTTCACGAGGGTTTGCCAATCCTGATGGGTAAGCGATTTGCTTCGAATAATGTCCCACATAGCTTTATCCGAAATAAGGCAATGCTTGATTACTTCAGCAAAACCTGAGCGAAGTTCGCGTTCGGGTAAAGTATTTAGAAAATCGGTACAAATAAGTGTTGAGGCAGGTTCTTGAAACAGACCGATGTGATTTTTGAAATGCTGAAAATCGATTCCGAGTTTTCCACCAACACTGGCATCGACTTGAGAAAGAAGGGTGGTGGGCATTAAAAGAAAATCAATTCCACGTTTATAAGTAGCGGCACAAAATCCACCCATATCGCCTAATACTCCTCCGCCAAGAATTATTAGCAAACCATGCCGATCCACGCTGAATTCAGTGAGTTGCTGCCAGATCGAACTACATGTGCTGATATCTTTATGCTCTTCTCCGCTTTGCACCCGGATGATCTTATGTGGAGGAAGTGATTTTTCTATTAGTGGATAGCAATAAGCTTCGGTATGCTCATCCATTAAAACGCAAATACTGGAATGCGAAGATTTTAACAGGAATCCCGATAAGGACTTTGAAGGATTAGGTTCTATAACGATGTGTCTTGGAAGCATTCTTTTTTATAAGGGACACGGCAAAATAACTCAATTCTTGCGGGAGTAACAGTCAGTGGGCTCAAAGATTTGACTCCGAACCGTATATTTGTGGCGCAAAAACACACATGGAAGTAGAGCCCCCCGTACACTTTGATGATACCGCTGTTGCCTTTTCGTATAAAACCGATAGCAATCTCAAAAAGGCAAATTTTATTTTTACAGTTGTTAATCATCCTGCCATTTCAAGTATGGCCACTGCCGCTGTCAAGTTAGGGCTAGCATTAGGCCTTCCCATAAAGGGGTTAATTAAGTCTACTGTTTTCTATCATTTTTGTGGGGGCGAGACAATAGAAAAGAGCGAAGAAACTATTCAGCGGTTGGCTCAATTTAAAGTGGGCACTATACTCGATTATTCGGTGGAAGGAGCTGAAACGGAAGGAGGCTTTGACCAAACTACATCGGAAATTTTAAAGACAATCGACAAAGCAAAAAATAACCAGGCCGTTCCATTTTGTGTGTTCAAAGTAACGGGTATGGCGGATTTTTCTTTGCTCGAAAAAATTCAGACCAAGGAACCACTTTCGGAAGTAGAGAAGACGGCCTTTGAGCGGTTGCGAAACCGAGTTGATAGAATTTGTGCGAAGGCATGTGAATTTAAAGTCCCCGTTTTGGTTGATGCCGAAGACAGTTGGATTCAAGATGCCATTGATGCGCTTGCTTATGAAATGATGGAGAAATACAATAAGGAACAGGCTATTGTTTTCAACACCTACCAAATGTATAGGGCTGATATGCTTGTTAATTTAAAAGAGGCATTTCATCAGGCAGCCATGCACAATTATTACCTCGGAGTAAAAATGGTGCGCGGTGCTTATATGGAGAAGGAACGCGAGCGTGCAGAAAAAATGAAATATGCAGATCCTATCCATCCTACCAAAGAGGCAACTGATGATTGCTTCAATAAGGGCCTGGCGTTTTGTGTCGACAATAAACAGCGGATTGTCTTAGTATGTGGAAGTCATAATGAATACAGTAACCATTATCTGGCCGTACTGATGCAAAAACATGGTATGAAGCCGAATGATAATCGAGTTTGGTTTGCACAGCTTTTGGGTATGAGTGATAACAT
>JAYVBN010000449.1:0-5001 GCA_043750455.1 Bacteroidia bacterium
GGCGTCCCTTATGACATCTTAAGGAGGCAATTTTCAAAATCTGACTCTCCGAAAAAAAAATATTTCCTTCTTGTTACCTAGGATTATTTCAAGAATGACACGGCTTTTTGCATTACCACAAATCAGGTGAACAATTTTTGGTGGACATCCGCGTAGCTGACTGTATTCATCAAAATCATTATCCTTTGTCAAAATTGTAAAACCATTATTCTTGGCCATATTCCAAATCGTAAGGTCGTCAGCCAAACCGCCTACGGTAGTCTTCACATGTTCGGTTCCAGGAAAATCTAACTTTAATTGATTGACTAGCTTGGACGACAGGTTATTATCGATGAGGAATCTCACGCAGATTTTAACAATGTGGTATGCTTTTCAGAATCAGCTGCATAACCAAGGCACGCGTGAATATCTTCCATTGTCAATTCAGGAAAATCTTCAATAATTTCAGAGGCTGTCATTCCGGATGCGAGATAACTCAAAACATCATAAACAGTAATCCGCATACCCCGTATGCAAGGCTTACCACTTCGCTTGCCTGGCTCTAAAGTGATAATGTGCTGGTATTGTAATTTCATGATATTAAAATTACGATAACTTTCCCTAATTATTCAAATCGCAGTTTCCACAAATAAATTTTCCCGTTTTTACTTCTTCCAAACAGCTCCAACTCCGGCATCCCACAATTGTTTGTTAAGAGTTGGAATTTCTTTATCCAATAATTCACTTCCTTTGGATTGCAGAACAGCCCACTCTGCATTTAATTCCTTTAGTCGGTCGAGGGTAGGTTTCGTCACTCTGGGAATATCACTTTCGGTGTGATTAATCATAAACAAATAATTTGCGGTAAACTTATTTGGAAAATTCTCCACATCGTCATACGCCTTTGACTTTCGTTGAACCATTTCTTCATCCCACTGCTTCAAACTTTGACTCAACGCCTGACCTTGTTTCTTAAGGGAACTGAATTTTTCATCCGCAGGTAAGGTGGATAAAACATGATCAAGCTGTTCACGTTTGCTATAGAGAGTATTTACCATTTGGTGCATCTTAGTCGCTTCCGCTTCCATAGTGCTCATCAAGACATGATATTCCTGATAAGTCTTTGCATCTGTTGGATAAAATGGATTAGAAAGAATTTCAAAACTAGTGGTAGCCGTCTGGTCTCCCACTTTAATTGTGATTGAATATTTACCCGGTGAAGCCTTATGTCCGCGGTAACTGCTTTCGACATATACATTAGGAACTCCAACCATAGTTGGGTACCTCATATTCCAAACAAAGCGGTTAAGTCCTTTCAACTTAGGTAAGGCTGGATCAGCAGGAGGTGCACCATCATAGCTTTGATAGGTGCTATCCTTAACGGAGGTAAAGGACCGAACAATGTTACCTTGCTGATCTTTGATTTCCATTATTACTTTTTCGGTATCTTTGATCTCAGGAAGTTGATAATAAATAACAACGCCTGTTGCAGGGTTAACACCCCGTTCCGGATCGCTACCAACAAATTCAGGTGATGATACATCCAACTGACTGTATCCATTCAACAACATCGCGTCCTCAGGCTGAAACAAGTTCAACCCAGAGGCGTCATTTTTATACTGACGTACCAGCCCAATATCATCCAACACCCAGAAGGATCTTCCGGAAGTCGCTGCAATTAAATCGCCTTGATGAACCCGTAGATCCATTATTGGGGTGATTGGTAAATTCAGTTGAAATGGTGACCATTCCTTGCCGCCATTCCAGGAAATAAATATTCCAAGTTCTGTCCCAGCAAAAAGTAAGTCCTTCCGCTTATCATCTTCCCGAACTACACGAGTAAATGCATTGTTCGAAATACCGTTGGTGATCTTAGTCCATGTCTTACCATAGTCAGTTGTTTTATAAAGTCCTGGCGTATGATCGTTAAATTTATAACGGGTAGTTGCCATATAGACCGTTGCTGGATCGTGAGGAGATACTTCAATAGCATTGATCAGACATTCCTGCAAACCGGCAGGTGTTACGTTTTGCCAACTTGCTCCATTGTCTCTGGTCACGTGCACCAATCCATCATCACTACCTGTCCAAATCACTCCTTTCTCATGTGGAGATTCGATCACATAACTAAGCGTTCCATAATTTTCTGCACCTACCGCCTCGTTGGTATATGGTCCACCACCTTTGCCTTGTTTATCTTTTTCGTTGCGGGTGAGATCGGGTGATGCTTCATTCCATGATACGCCCATATCAGTTGTTCGGAGTAGATACTGAGATCCATGATAATATGTATTGGGCTCGTGTTTAGACCATATAATAGGTGCATTCCAATTGAAACGATATTTTATATCCTTTGCATCTCTGCCCAAATATTGGATAGGCGCTGCCATAATATTGGTTCCTGCTTTTGCCTTTGTATCTAATACTTCAATCGTTCCCTGATAACTACCACCTAAAACAAAACGCGGATCATCTGGATTGAATGCTAGAAAAGCGCTCTCTCCTCCTGCTGAGTATGTCCAACTTGATGTAGTGATACCTCCGCTGTTCAACTCACGATTTGCAATAATTACCGATGAGTTATCCTGTTGGCCAGCATAGATATTGTACGGAAACCGATTGTCAACATTGATACGATAGAATTGAGCCGTAGGCATGTTGCTTTGAAGGGACCATGTTTTGCCAAAGTTCACACTAATCGATGCACCACCGTCATCGGCAATCACCATATTTTTTGAGTTGTGTGGGTTAATCCATAGGTCGTGATGATCACCATGTCTACTATTAATGTATTCCCATGTTTTTCCTCCATCGATTGATCGCATCGCAGGGGCGCTCAACACATAAATTGTATTTTCGTTTTGAGGATCGGTAAATAATTCAATATAGTACCAAGCTCGTTGAATGAGTCGATGATCATTTGTAACACGTGACCAATTTTTTCCAGCGTCATTCGAAACAAATAACCCTCCTAATTCTTTATCGGAGTCACTTTCAAGGAGAAGATAAACCTTGTTGGAATTAGCACGACTAACCGAAATGGCCATCTTGCCTAATTCTTTTGGCAGACCTTCTTGAATTTTTTCCCACGTCTCACCAGAATCCGTTGATTTATAAAGTCCACTTCCTGCTCCTCCACTAATTACCTTCCAAGGTAGCCGTCCATACTCATTCATAGCAGCATACAGGATTCGAGGATTGTTCATGTCAAGTGATAGCTCTACACAACCTGTTTTGTCATCTATGTATAACGTCTTCTTCCATGTTACACCACCATCAGTTGATTTATATACGCCTCGGTCTTGATTATTGCTATACAATGCACCTTGAGCAGCAACATAAACGATATTCGGGTCTTTAGGATGAATTGCAATGCGCGAAATATGTTGGGTTAAATCCAAACCAATTTTTTTCCATGTCTTTCCTGCGTCTGTTGATTTATAAACGCCATCTCCATGATGTGTCATCACACCGCGCACAGCATGCTCACCCATACCCACATACACTACATTAGGATCACTCTCAGAAACAGAGACAGCTCCTACCGATCCTGTTTTGAAATATCCATCGGAAATATTATTCCAGGTAATTCCAAGGTCATCCGTTTTCCATAATCCACCACCAGTTGTACCCATGTAATAGGTATTAATATCACCTACAACACCAGTTGCTGTATTTGATCTGCCACCTCTAAACGGACCTATACTTCTCCATTTAACCGGCTTATAGTAGGCATTGAGATCCGGAGCTATCGCAGCAGAAGTAACTGGCGTTGATGTATTTTTCTTTTGTTGCCCGTGAGCGCTAACAAATGACAATAGTGAAAGCACGAAAATGAGAATGTTCTTTATCATTCGTTTGGATATTAATTTTTTGAAATATAAAAATATTTACTATTCAATTCAGGATAAGTATTACCAGATAACCCAATACTATTTGGTAGGTGAGGTATAGGGATGCAAAATACTGTTTGCCAACTATTTTATTACGCCCAACTCTTTTCCTACTTCGGTAAATGCTTTTATGGCCTTGTCCAGGTGATGCTTTTCATGTGCCGCAGAAATCTGAACACGTATACGGGCCTGGCCTTTCGCTACTACAGGAAAGAAAAATCCGATTACATAAATTCCCCTTTCTAAAAGTTTCTCCGCAAACTGCTGCGCCAGTGGAGCTTCATATAACATAATGGGCACAATCGGATGTTCACCTGGCTTAATGGCAAATCCTGCCTTCGTCATTTCAGTGCGGAAGTATTGTGTGTTCTGCTCCAGCTTATCGCGAAGAGCGGTCGTCTCCGATAGCATGTTGAAGACTTCAATAGACGCACCGGTAATGGAAGGGGCGAGTGTATTCGAAAATAAATAAGGCCGCGAACGCTGACGGAGTAGTTCAATTATTTCCCTGCGCCCGGAAGTAAAACCACCTGAAGCTCCACCCAATGCTTTACCTAACGTGCCCGTGATAATATCTACCCTGCCCATTACACCGCAATATTCAGGAACTCCACGACCTGTCTTTCCAATAAACCCCGATGAATGACATTCGTCTGTCATAACTAAAGCTTCGTACTGATCGGCCAAGTCGCAGATTTTATCCAAACTAGCAATGGTTCCATCCATTGAAAACGCTCCATCCGTAACAATAATGATTTGCTTTGCCCCTGCCTTCCTCGCATCATCCAGTTGAGTTTTCAAATCATTCATGTCGTTGTGCTTGTAGCGATAGCGCATAGATTTACACAAACGGACACCATCAATTATAGAAGCATGATTCAGCTCATCGGAGATGATGGCATCCTCTGCACCAAAGAGTGGTTCGAACACACCACCGTTGGCATCAAATGCTGCTGCATATAGAATGGTATCTTCAGTGCCTAAAAAATCAGAAATTTTTTTTTCCAATTCTTTATGAATATCCTGAGTACCGCAAATAAATCGCACTGAAGACAACCCAAAGCCATGTGTGTCGATCGCCTTCTTAGCCGCGGCAATCACACGGGGATGAGAAGAAAGCCCTAAATAA
>JAYVBN010000450.1:0-3146 GCA_043750455.1 Bacteroidia bacterium
TTTTACTTCAAACTTATAGGTAAGCTTTCTGGTTTCATTGGGTTGAAGGGTGATGTTCCAAAGTAACTTGCCTGTGTCTTTCGTAAAGGTTGCCCCACCTGTTTCCAATATGGTCACTTCAATTTGGGTATTTTGAGAAACGGGAAGTTGATCCTCCACAATAATCTTAACAGCTTCAGACTTCGTATTTCGTACAGAAATCTCCCACGCATAATTTTCTTTTTGACTTGCTCCAATGAGTTTGCGTGATGTTAGGTCTTTTAGCTTTTCACGTTTTACCACAATCCGTTGATCTCTTCCCAGCGAAATTGAAAGTGTATCCTTAATGCTATTCGGATCAATGAACGTCTTTCCAACAAAAGTTCCTTCAAAGAAAATATTGGCTTCACCCGGAAGCAGGTTATACTCTTCCCAGCCCGTTGCCCTCGCCAATAAAAATGCATCCTGATCAAGCTTCGGTGCAACTGCGTAAATGTAATCTGCATTCACATTATATTTCTGAACGTCCACTAAAGTCGGTTTGCTCGCTGAAGCAACTGTGTATGGAAGCGCAATGTCAAATTCTGTATTTAATGAAGTCTGTATGGTAGTTACATATTCAGATAATGAAGTAGCCTCTGCCTCATCAGCAACTTCAACCATTGCGCCAACATCAGAACTTCGGCTCATTGCGGGTGCAGACTTGCTTTCTTTTTTATACTGATATACAATGGGCTGATAAAAATCCAAATACCAGGTATAAAGCTCTGGCTTTAATCCACCAAGATTTGGGTTGGCCGTAGATAACTTCAACTTCACGTTCCTCCAATCTTCGCCTGTACTCTGAAAAACATTGGCTTTGTAGTTGAGTTGAAGTGGGCTCTTGGTGTTGATGGCCCGCACATCATAAACGGGCTGCCATCCTGCATTGGCCACAATGTAATTCACTTCAAGGTCAACTGCAGTCGGAGCATCCGCTGAAACACTTATCACAATCTCACTGGTGTTTCTTTTGTAGAGTTCATTTTGAGTATTGATTTGAAGCTGAAGTTTAGCGATACGCTCATTAATCTTTTTTATCTTCTCATCTTCCTTCATTCTCGAGCTCACGATTTCGGTTAACCTGCTTCTGTAAAAGTCGGCCATGGATTTCAATTCGGCCACGGTAAGGTTTTGAGTAGTGCCTCCAATTTTCTGATTGTTCATCAGCATTTGTTCTTCCTTATTAAGGATTTCTTTTTGGCTTTGTTCCAGGCTAAGTTGTTTTTGAAAATAGTCAACCGAATCTTTCAATGTTTTTAATGCCTTAGGCATATTAAACTCACTTAAATAGTTTTGCTGATGACTAATCCCCAAAATAACAAAGGTTCCTTTTCCCGTAATCTGAATACTTTGCGGATCAAGTTGAGCGGTTAGTCCTGACACAATCAGGTTTGTTTTACCGGCTTCGATGCTCGTCTTCACTTCACGTGTCACCTGGGCATTGCTCAAAAAAACCGTAACGTTCTTAATCTTGGAGTCTACTGTTTTGTCAGGTTGTGCAATTGCCCCAATTGTTAAAAGACAAAGCGCTAAAGAGAGAATTTGATTTTTCATGTTTGAATTAGTTGATTCGGAATTAAGATGCACGAATTCTTAAATTTCCATATTCTAAATGATACTTTTCCAAAATCATTGGAAAATGGCTCTAATAAAAGACTTTTGTGATTATGAACGATATTATACTGCCCTATCCTCACCTTAAAAAATTCTCAACTGAGATCTTCCTTAAAATAGGATGCCCTGAAGAACAAGCAAACAAAGCTGTAGACGTGTTGTTGAGTGCAGACCTTCGCGGTATTGATTCGCATGGCCTTGCCCGATTGTCTGGTTATGTAAGACTTTGGGAAGCTAAGCGTATAAACAGCAACCCTGTCATCAGGATCGTTCATGAATCGCCCAGTACAGCGGTGGTCGATGGTGATGCAGGGCTCGGTCTTGTGGTTGCGCCACGGGCAATGGAGATAGCCATTGAAAAAGCAAAGACGTGCGGCACAGGTTGGGTAGCCGTAAAAAATTCAAATCACTTTGGCATTGCCGGTTATCATTCCATGATGGCCTTGAAGCATGATATGATTGGTATCTCCATGACCAATGCCAGTCCTCTTGTGGCACCCACTTTTTCTGTTGAACGATTACTCGGAACTAATCCGATTTGTGTTGCTATACCGGCCAACGAACAACCGCCATTTGTAGCCGACTTTGCAACGACAACTGCAGCCAATGGCAAGCTTGAAATATTACAACGAAAAAATAAAGAAGCTCCCGAGGGTTGGATACAAAAGAAAGATGGATCAACCTCTACGAATCCCGATGAATTAAAAGATGGAGGCGCATTGATACCACTGGGCAGCGATCGCGAGCATGGAAGCCATAAAGGTTTTTGTTTGGGGGCGTGGGTGGACATTTTTTCTGGCGTATTAAGCGGAGCAAATTACGGACCATGGGTTCCTCCATTTGTTAGTTTCTTAGCTCCACCTTCAGATCCTGTCGGAGAAGGCATTGGTCATTTTTTCGGTGCGATGAGAATTGATGCCTTTAGACCAGCGAGCGAATTTAAATTTCACATGGACAATTGGATCACCCGGTTCCGAAATGCGAAGACAATTGAAGGTCAGGAAAAACTAATCATCCCTGGTGATCCCGAACGGGAAAGTGAAATTATTCGAATGAAAGATGGAATACCACTCAATCCAAAAGTTGTAGAAGACCTAAAGAGTTTAGCCGAGAAATTTGAGTTAAAGTTTTAGAAGCCAGCGGTAATACCTACCCGGAGAATAAGCGGACTGGAATAGGGGTAATAAGTGTAGTTATTGGAATTCTGGTAAGAAAAATTATACAGAGCCGAGGCGAAAAAACCAGCGTTGCGGCTTATGGGTTGAAAAAAACCTCCACCTGCCAAAAAGCTATTGAAATCCTTTCGCAAAGTTTCTCCTGGAGAGGAGCCTGGAAATTCATAATTCATGTGCTCAAATTCGGCATGAAGAAAAAACGGACCAAACACCTTAAAGCGCGCGAAAATACTTGCGCCATAATCATTAGTACTCAATTTGGGGTTAACCGTTTTATAGGAAGTATATCGATACATAAGACCTATACCAGGCGCAAAGCGAGGTGATACCTTATAC
>JAYVBN010000451.1:0-7552 GCA_043750455.1 Bacteroidia bacterium
CAGAGTTGGTAGATGAAATGAATGATGAAATAACAATGGGCAATAAGCAATCGGCAACAGGCAATTTGGAACAGGCAAATATTCATTTGCATAATGCCACGGAAATTGCTAATGACTTAAAGCAAAATCTTGAAAAAATAAATCACCACGGCAAACGGGCAGGCGATATTGTAAAAGGAATGCTGCAACATTCAAGAACCAGTAGCGGTGTAAAAGAACCAACCAACATCAATGCTTTAGCAGATGAATATTTAAGATTGGCTTATCATGGCTTACGGGCAAAAGACAAATCTTTCAACGCAACGATGAAAACTGATTTTGATGAAAGCATTGGCAACATCAATATTATTCCGCAGGATATTGGAAGGGTGATTTTGAATTTGATCACGAATGCATTTTATGTGGTGAATGAGAGGCAAAAGCTACTAGCTAATAGCCACGAGCTACTAGCCAATTACGAACCAACCGTGTCCGTCAGCACCAAAAAAGAAGGAAACAAGGTGTTGATCTCAGTAAGGGACAACGGCAACGGCATTCCTCAAAAAATACTTGATAAAATCTTTCAGCCCTTCTTCACTACCAAACCAACAGGACAAGGAACGGGATTGGGATTAAGCTTAAGTTATGATATTGTAAAGGCACATAGTGGGGAATTGAAGGTGGAGACGAAGGAAGGAGAGGGTTCAGAATTCACAATTGGTTTACCACTGTGACTAATCTTGATGACCTCTTTCACTTGCTTGTACTTTCAACAAAATACATTTTCAACATCCCCTTATTCTTTGCTTCAATTTCACCGCGGTATTCGCAATGAAAGGCGTCCTTAATCAACGCATAGGTATTTTCAGATACATTTATTTTTCCTGGCTCTGAATTGCTTTCCATCCGCGAGGCTATGTTTACAGTATCGCCCCAGATGTCGTACGCAAATTTTTTAGTGCCTACCACGCCAGCTACTACCGGGCCTGTGTTGATGCCGATGCGTACATCAAACTGATGAGCCGCGGTACTTGACTTTTTAGTGGCTTCAACAAATGCAATAATTTCAAGGGCAGCACAAACCATTTTAAAAGCATGATCTTCCGTAGGGAAAGGTAAACCCCCGGCACACATGTAGGCATCGCCAATTGTTTTGATCTTTTCTAAGCCATTTTTTTCTATGATTTTATCAAATGTTGAAAAATAGAAATCAATACTTTCAACCAAAGTTTCAGGCGATAACTCTTCCGCATACTTTGTAAACCCTTTGAAATCCGCAAACAATACTGTTACAGATTCAAACTTCTTGGCTTGTACTTTACCATTTAGTTTTAGTTCTTGTGCGGTTTCCTTGGGAAGAATGTTGAGTAGGAGTGTTTCAGAACGCTCTCTTTCTTTTTCAATTATCTGATTGGTCTCCTTTGTAAAGGTATATCGTCTATACAATCCAATCGCCAAAAGACAAATCAAGAGGAGCGCAATGATAGTGGCTACAACAATAATCTGTTGGTTCTTTTTCTGTTGGTTAAGCAGATCCACTTCGATCTGCTTTTTAGAAACTTCAAAATCGGTGCGAAGATCAGCCATCTGCTGAACAGATGTGATATTGCTTACGCTATCCTTATAGGCAATGTGATTCTTATAGTAGATAAATGATTCCTTTAGCTTTCCGGCTTTCTGATAAATTTCTGAGAGCTTGAGGTTGGCATCGCTAACCTGGTCTTTTAGTCCATATTCTTTTGCAAGCGTCAGGCTTCTGAAAGCATAATTCAGTGCTGTTGTATTATCTCCATTTTCTTTATAGATATCGGCAATGGATATCAGGTACACAGCGATCGGGTAATACTCATTTAACTGTTCGAGCAAGATGATAGCCTTGTTCATATTCTCCTCAGCCTTTCGATCATCTCCAATTTGTGCGTAAATCATTCCTAGATTACCTAGACTGTATGCTTCTCCAATTGGTGAATGGATATTCTCATATATGACCCCCGCCTCCTCCGTATAAATCAAGGCGGAATCCCATTTGTGAATGGTGATGTATTCATCCCCGATATTCAAAAGAGCAGCTCCCATTCTTGTGGAATCTTCCGCATTACGTAAAATCAGGATCGCACTTTGGTAATAGGTAACTGCATTGGAGTGATTTCCCATAATGGCGTAGACATCGGCTATGCCTGTGTACAGAGCACCTAGTTTTGCACTTTGACTTTCTTCTCCAACAAGTTTTGCTCCTTGAAAATAACTTTCCAATGCATGCGTAAGATCACTTTTCAAACGCAGAGCATTTCCCTTTTCCTGAAATCCCTGAATCAAATAGTCCAGAGAATCCATTTCCAGGGCTGTCTGTATTAGATATTCACTAAAAAAAAGTTTTCTTTCGGTATCCGAATGGTGGATGGCTAGGTCCCTTAGAAGTTTCAATTTGTCTGCTTTATCGTACTTACCAGATAGATAAACCGATTCGATACTATCGACATCTATTTTATTCTGCCCAGACACGCAGCAACAAATAAAAAAAAAGCCCAATGTTAACCAGGCTTTTCGTCTAGGAGAAATTATTCTATAACTAGAATCTTGCTTCAAAATCAATGAGTGCTTGAATAGACAGATTAATGAGACTGAATTTTGGGATCAATGTGAAATATACCATTTCGCTTAGCTCCGTTATTCGTTACTGTAAAAGAGATGTCATATTTATAGTCTCCTCCGACAGCAGTACTGGAAAGCACTTTGGCAGAGACCCTTTTTTTGTTGCCAGTATCTTTTGTATCAAGATCTTTTCCGAAAATATTCTTGCCTTTTACATATTTGATTTTGGTGATGTCGACTACATCTGTTTCTGGAGAGCTGGACGAAACTCCCTCCCAGGTAATAACATCGCCCACATTCACCACAATAGTATACTCTTCATTTGAAATGCCTTCCTCCTGTCCAAAATTACAGGAGGCGCTTGCATTCTTCTTATCAATCGTACCTGTATCCACATGGAGTGTAACGACTACATTTTTCGGTGCCTCTTGTTCTTGTTGGGTTAAACCCGAGAATGAGAATAGGAGCAATGAACTTAGTGTCAGGATCAACCCTGATTTCTTGATAAGCGATCTTCTTTTTTCCATGATGGGTACGGTTTAGAGAGGTTAGTGTCAATTTAAGAATCTCAATATAGCAAAGAGATTATAGAAACAAGAAAGGAAGTAGCCAATAAAATTTGGTGAAGTTCAAACACAAATTACTACATGCAGTATTTCTTTCTATACTCTATTGGATTATAATGGGTGAAGGCCTTGAACTGCCTGTTAAAATTTGAGAGTGTATTGAACCCGCTGTCATAACATACTTGGGAGATATTAATTTTCTGACTGATAAGAAGTTTACAAGAGTAGCCGATCCTGATCTCTGTTAAAAAATCAGAGAACGTTTTGTTTGCATGAATTTTAAAATATCGGCTAAATGAAGTCGGGCTCATATTTGCAATGGCCGCTACGTTATCAAGGGTTATCTTTTCTCTAAAGTTTTTCATGACATAGGCGTGTACTCTGTTCATCCTATCGGTTTCAGTTTCAGTAAGAGAATTTGAATAACCTTCACTTGCCAGTAACTTATATTCTGTAGAGTTGGCTAATAGATTTAAAAGATTGAGCAAGGTTAAGATGCGGTCAAAATCTTCCACTTTTAAAAAAGCAAGTATGAGTTCAATTGCCTTTTCTGCTGTACTTCCAAAAATATCTACGCCTCGCTGAGCTCTCAAAAAAAGTTGTTTGATCCTGTACATTTCATTCTTATACAGAAAATCACTTCCAAGGAAATTTTCAGGAAAGTAAATGACGATACCTTCTGTCATGAGTTTTTCATCGCCATTAAAATATTCATGATCACTTTGCCAGAGATGCGGAAGATTAGGTCCTGTAAAGACGAGGTCTCCTTTTTTAAACGGACTTACATGATCGCCAATAAACCGCGTACCCGTTCCTTTCATTACAAGAAATAGTTGGTATTCGGAATGGAAGTGCCAGTTAGGATCAAAGTGTGGCGCTGTTAGATATTTTACTTCGAAAGCGTGATTTTCTGAGATGGGTGATTTTTGAAGAGCCGGTTTCATAATAAGTGCGCTAAATCTACTGAAGCCAAAAAGGGTATTTTGATTGATTGGTGGTATTTATTTACCATGCAAATACACCTAATGACAATTTCGATGTCAAAATACAGTCATTATTTGTCAAAATACAGTAAACGATTGCAGAATTTTAATCAGAATTTGTCGTCTCAAATCTGAAACTACTATGCGATTTACAACTACCATTTTCTGCCTTTTATTGTTGTCTGCCATTTTAAGCTCATGCGACCGGCTATCAAACGGTCATAGAACTGACTCGGGAAAATTAGAGATACTTTTTCTTGGGCATGAAAGTGAGCATCACAATTCGGCAGTCTATATGCCTCTGCTGGCTTCAACGCTTTCAAAAGAGGGAATAAATTTTACATACACCGATAATCCATCTGATCTTAATTCCGAAAACCTGGACAAATACGATGGCTTGATGATCTATGCAAACCATGAAGAGATAACGCCTGATCAGGAAAAGGCCTTATTAGATTTTGTTGCAAAGGGCAGAGGATTTATCCCAGTGCATAGTGCCAGCTTCTGCTTTCAAAATTCCCCAAAGTATATAAGCTTGGTGGGAGGTCAATTCCAAAAGCATAAAACGGATACGTTTACGGTTTCCATTATTAAAAAAGATCACTTCATCGTAAAATCATTAAATGAATTTTCTACCTGGGATGAAACGTATGTACATGATAAGCTTGGAAGTGACATCACGGTATTGATGGAGCGAGTGGAAGGTGATCACCGTGAGCCTTGGACATGGGTGAAAGAACACGGAAAAGGTAGAGTATTTTATACCGCCTATGGTCATGATGAACGTACCTGGAACAATCCTGGTTTCCAGCAATTAATGAAAGAGGGAATTCTTTGGGCTGTGGGCGATGAAGCAAAAAAAGACTGGGAAGAATTCAGAAAAGAAATTCCAACACTTGTTTATAAAGAGGAACCTAACATTCCTAACTACGAAAAAAGAAACCCTGCTCCCAAGCTCCAAGAGCCTTTGTCGCCTGAACAATCAGCAAAGTTGATTCAGGTGCCAATTGGCTTTAATCTTGAATTGTTTGCTTCCGAACCTGACATTATCAATCCTATTGCAATGGAGTGGGACGAGAAAGGAAGGTTGTGGGTGATTGAAACGGTAGATTATCCCAACACAGTGCGCGATGACAAAGGTATTGGAGATGATCGTATCAAAATATGTGAAGACACCAATGGCGATGGCAAGGCAGATAAATTTACTGTGTTTGCAGAAAACCTTAACATCCCTACCAGTATGGTATTTACCAATGGTGGAATAGTTGTATCACAGGCGCCTCACTTTTTATTTTTGAAAGATACCGATGGTGATGATAAAGCAGATGTCAGAAAAATACTTATTGATGGCTGGGGAACATTTGATACACACGCAGGCCCTTCTAATCTTAAGTATGGTTATGACAATCAGATTTGGGGCGTAGTGGGTTATTCAGGATTTGAAGGAATGATAGCTGGTGAGAATAGAAAGTTCACTCAAGGTGTTTATCGATTTAAACCGGATGCATCAAGCTTTGAATTTATGACCAACACCAGTAATAATACTTGGGGATTGGGTTTTACTGAAAACAACGATGTGTTTGCTTCTACGGCTAATAATACGCATAGTGTATTCATGGGCATTCCTTACAAAGCCTGGAGGGATGTGGAAGGTATACAACGGTTGGGCAGTACTAAAATTGATGGTCACTATGCGATGCATGCCATTACTGATAAGGTAAGACAAGTAGATGTTTTCGGTGGCTTTACTGCAGCATCGGGTCATAACTTTTACACAGCACGAAACTATCCTAAGGAATTTTGGAATCAGATTGCCTTGGTATGCGAGCCCACCGGCCACCTTGTGCACATGGCACGAATTGTAAAAAGTGGAGCAGGCTTTGTTGAAAAAGATAGCTGGAATTTATTTGCCAGTGCAGACGAATGGGTATCACCAGTAGAAGCTAAAGTTGGTCCTGATGGAGCAGTATGGGTTCTCGACTGGTATAACTTTATTATCCAGCACAATCCAACACCAACACCAGAGCGCGGTGGGTTTGCCGCGACTAATGGAAAAGGAAATGCATATGAAAATCCTTTGCGGGATAAAACACATGGACGTATCTGGCGTGTAGTGAGTCAAGACGCAAAAGAAGTTGACCCAATAGCCTTAGACAAAGATGAACCCGATGGACTTGTTGAAGCATTGAGCAACGATAATCTTCTTTGGAGAATGACTGCTCAACGATTGCTGGTTGAGCGCGGTAATCTCGATGTTTTGCCAGACTTGTATGATCTTGTTATCAATGAAAAGATTGATGAGGCTGGTTATAACTATGCGGCAACACACGCACTTTGGACCATCGATGGCTTGGGTGCTTTGAGCAAAGATGACAAAGCCGAAGGAATAGTTATCAAAGCATTGAAACATACATCGGCAGGTGTTAGAAAAGCGGCTATCCAGATACTTTCAAAATCTCAGTGGACAGAGGAAACTGTTACATTATCAAATGTGCTAAATGATTCAGATCCCAACACCCGCTTGGCAGCAATCATTTCACTTGTTGAAATCGCTCCTTCCGAATCGTTGGGAGGAATAATTTACAAGTTGAGTGTGGAAGAAAGTGTGAAGGGTGATGAATGGTTGTCAAAAGCAGTATACGTGGCAGCCAATCAACATAGAAAAGGATTCATGGATGCATTCCTGGTGGCTAACCCAAATTATGATCGGAATAAGGTGATTGGAAAAAGTCGCGATGCAGAAGACTTTGATGATGCTGCATGGAAGCCGATGGAACTTCCTCAGTACATTGAAAAAGCCGGACTGAATATAGATGGTGTGATCTGGTTCAGAAAAATTATTGATCTTCCTGCCAGCGCTCGGGGCAAGAAGGCTACAATTTCTTTGGGCCCCATCAATGATTCGGATATTACATGGATAAATGGTGTTAAAGTTGGCAGCATCGAGAGGAAAAACAACGATAAAAGGATTTATGAGATAGCACCCGGCATACTAAAGGCAGGAAGAAATGTTATTGCAATAAGAGTTGAAGATTTAGGAGGAAGCGGAGGTATTTATGGTAAGCCTGAAGAATTGTTTTTGCAAACAGGCAGCAAAAAGATTTCACTTTCTGGTAACTGGAAATATGAAGTCGAGAAGGAGTTCGACTCCAAAAGTCTTTTTAAAGATACTTCCATTGGTGAACTATTTGTTGATACTTATCTAAACAAAGTTGAGCCAACTGAAATTAATGCTTCATCCGGTGGCCCTGCTACCGTGATTAAGATCAAAGTAATTAAGAATGAAATGAAGTATGATCTAAAAACTTTCACTGTGGAAGCTGGAAAGCCTGTGGAAATAGTTTTTGAAAATCCTGATTTTATGCAGCACAATCTTGTCATTGCTCAGGTTGGCTCATTGGAAACAGTAGGAAAAGCTGCCGACAAGCTCGC
>JAYVBN010000452.1:0-5704 GCA_043750455.1 Bacteroidia bacterium
GTTAGAATCTGTAACGCCTTAAACTAAAAAAATCACATTATGAAACGTTTTTTTGTCTGGATAGCTGCTATCACCTTGAGTGCAACGTTATTTGCTCAAACTGCTGAAAAAGTCTCGGGAGCTGTCATTGCCTGGGAAAAATCTACTCACGATTTTGGTGATATGGTGCAGGGGGATAAAGTGGAACAAACCTTTAAGTTCACCAACGCTGGAAATGAGCCACTTGTGATCACCAATGTGGAAGTCACCTGCGGATGTACATTGCCAAAAAGCTGGCCTCGCGATCCTATTATGCCAGGAAGCAAAGGCGAAATTACGCTAGCTTTTAATAGCACCGGAAAGCTTGGTAAACAAAATAAAGTAGTAACCGTGGTTTCAAATGCCTCCAATCCGGATGGCAAGCAGATCATCTTTACAGCAAATGTGCTTGAAAAGAAATTGGATAATTAGTATTTCAAATTGTCAAGATTTACAAGAAGGTCTGAAGAAATTCAGGCCTTTTTTGTTTTTGCTTTTAGCAGGGAAATCAAAAGCAACACCCAACCGAAAATAAGAAATAGCCCGCCTATCGGGGTTACGAAGGCAATCATCGTACCTGTTTTAAAAGCCAGCGCATATAAACTACCGCTAAAAAGAACAACACCTACTACCATGCTGGTAGACGAAGACATCAACGTTTTACTTTCCATTTTCTCCATCAGCAAGCCAATGATCAATAAAGCAAAGGCATGATAAAATTGATATCGCACGGCTAATTCATAGGTTTCTAAACTTTGGTTAGCCATCAATGTTGGCTTTAGAGCGTGAGCGCCAAAGGCTCCAAATGCAACACCCAATGCACCTAATATCGCACCTGTTGTTAATGTTTGATTTTGGTTAAGCATGTATCAAATTGTAATTGTTGAGTAATCCCGGGCGCCAAAAATTGCAGTACCAATACGCACCATGGTGCTACCCTCTTCCATTGCCATTTTGTAGTCTGAGCTCATGCCCATTGAAAGTTCATTGAATTCATTAACCGAAGGCATTCTTGTCTTCACCTTATCAAATAGATTTTTGAGGTACCTAAATTCGTTTCTGATCTGATTTTTATCTTCTGTTAATGAAGCGATGCCCATCAAACCTTTGATTATTATATAATCTAGCGTAGAAAGAACTCCGATATCAATGAGGGATATCAATTCGTTCTCATTAAATCCAAATTTAGTTTCTTCTGTTGCAATGTGTATTTGTAATAGGCAATTAATCTTACGGTTGGCTTTTTTTGCTTGCTTATTTATTTCTTCCAATAATTTTTGACTGTCTACTGAGTGGATGAGGGATACAAAAGGAGCAATATATTTTACTTTGTTTGTTTGAAGATGCCCAATCAAATGCCACTCAATATCTTTTGGAAGCACTTCCCATTTAGCTGCCATTTCCTGCACTTTATTTTCACCAAAAACCCGTTGATCTGCAGCGTAAGCTTCCATTATTTTCTCTGCAGGATGAGTCTTACTTACGGCAATCAGTTTACAATTGGAAGATTCAATCTCCCGCTTAAATAATGATATATTGTTTTTTATGCTCATTTTATAATTTAGCGATCAAGATAATACTATTCGGTGTCGATTAGATTGATTATTTTGATTCAATCGATTATTTGGAACTTCTTTGCGTAGAATTAATTTAATTCAAAATTATGGCGATTATCGGAACCTTACTAAAAAAAGGAATAAAGCTGAGGGAGAATCTTGAACAAGAGTATTCATCTCCGATTGAATTGCAAAAACGGGAATTAAAAGAGCTAATGATTTCGGCTAGCCAGACAGAATTTGGTAAGTATTATAATTTCAGCGACATACTAAATCATTTCCGCAAAGGAGATAAAGGATTTTATAAATTATTCAAGGCATCAATTCCTCTACACGATTACAACAAGATCTATAAAGACTGGTGGCAGCTTGCCTTGAAAGGAGCAAAAAACATTTGTTGGCCAGGTAGGGTAAAATATTTCGCACTTAGCTCTGGTACTTCTGAGGCTTCTTCAAAATATATTCCCGTCACGAAGGAAATGACCAAAGCAATACAACGAACGAGTATTCGCCAAATCATTTCTTTGTCAAAGTATGATCTTCCTGCAGAACTTTTTGAAGCTGGGATTCTTATGATTGGTGGAAGCACACATTTGAACAGGCGGGGAAGTTATTTTGAAGGCGATTTAACAGGCATACAAGCGGCCAGTCTTCCTTTTTGGTTTCAGCATTTTTACAAACCAGGAAAGAAAATTGCCAAGACGCGTAACTGGGATGCGAAACTCAATGAGATTGTGAAGAAGGCGAAGGATTGGAATATTGGAATTGTAGTTGGAGTGCCAGCCTGGATACAAATACTTCTGGAAAAAATAATTGCGTACCATAAGATTGAGAATATACACGAGATATGGCCAAATCTGCGGGTGTATGTTCACGGAGGAGTTTCTTTTGACCCGTATAGAAAAGGATTTGAAAAATTACTAGGCAGGCCAATCTATTATATTGAAACTTACCTGGCGTCAGAAGGTTTTTTGGCTTACCAAACAGTGCCCAAGCGCAAATCAATGCGTCTGGTTCTTAACAATGGTATTTTTTATGAGTTTGTACCGTTTGATGATAAAAACTTTTTGCCCGAGGGTGAAATTAAACCTGACGCTGAATCTTTTTTAATTGATGAAGTAGAGGAAGGAAAAGAGTATGCGATAATACTTTCAACCTGTGCGGGAGCTTGGCGATATCTTATTGGCGATGTAGTGAAATTTGTATCCGTTGAGGAATCAGAAATAATTATCACGGGTCGGACCCAGCATTTTCTCAGCCTTTGCGGTGAGCACCTTTCGGTGGATAATATGAACAAAGCTATTGAACTTGTAGCTGACGAAATGAATATTGCTGTCAAGGAATTTACCGTAGCAGGTATTCCATATCAAAGTTTATTTGCGCATCATTGGTTTATAGGCACTGATGATAAAGTGGATAAAAAGCTTTTTAAAGAACGTCTTGATTTTCACTTGAAAGCATTGAATGATGACTATGCAGTTGAGCGAAGCGCTGCCTTAAAGGAAGTGATTGTTGATATTTTCCCCGTTCAGACTTTTTATAATTGGATGAAATCTAAAGGTAAAGTGGGCGGCCAGAATAAATTTCCCAGGGTGATGAAAAGCACCATATTGGAGGAGTGGTCAAATTTCCTGGCTAACCAGCGCTGATGGAAATTATACTAAATGGAGTAAAGTTTGGAGTTGTACTGGCCTTTCTTGTGGGGCCTGTATTCTTTACAATTATTCAAGTCAGTATCGAAAATGGTTTTTGGAATGGCTTGATGGTTACCCTTGGCGTTTCATTAAGCGATACCATTTATGTAGCGATTTGTTATTTTGGACTCGTGCAATTAATTGATGATCCACAATTTCGGATGTGGATTGCATATATAGGTGGCACTATTCTGATTTTATTCGGTGGTTATCAGGTGCTGGTAAAGAGTCGAAAGAAAGCATCGGAGGAGTTTAGGCAGGAAGAAAAAAAACCTTTCTATCGATATTTTCTTAAAGGGTTTATTATTAATGGACTTAGTCCAACCGTGTTTATTTTTTGGGTAGGCACCATAAGTCTGGCCTCAATTGACTTTGGATATTCGAAAGGTTCGCATTTCTTTATTTTTTTTTCTGCCCTACTTGGCACCGTATTAATCACCGATATTTTGAAAGCTTACCTAGCTGGAAAATTGCGAACTTTAGTTACTACTCGTTTTTTGAAGATCATGAATATAGTTCTTGGAACTGCCCTAATCATTTTAGGCACCCGACTTATTATTCACGCGAAGACAATTACTTTTTAGTGTGTTGCATTAGTCTTGCAACACATTGCTCATGAAACTGGATTTGAGCATCAGCCAGATAAGGAACAAGAGAATAGCCCATCTCAGATAGATAAAATAATAGTCGGAGGTATCTTTGAATCGTGTTTCTTTGATTTCAGCTTTTTCATACTGATCAATTTTTTTAAACACCTGAACCAGAGCCTGATTATCAGTGGCACGGAAAAATTCACCAGAACCAATTTCTGCTATTTTCCTCATAGTGGATTCATCAACTGTGTTTTCAACCATGTGCGGTCTGCCAAAATAATCTTTTCCAAAAGGTACTAACCCCTCTTTGCCCACTACAATTGTGTACGTTTTAATGTTGTAGGCAGCTGCGAGTTCGGCTGCTGTAATCGGGTCAATATTACCTGCAGTGTTGTCACCGTCACTCAATAGAATACATACCTTGGATTTGGATTCAGACTCCCGCATTCTATTCGTAACAACAGCCATCGCACTTCCAATTGCCGTTCCTCTGTTTTCAATCATATCAAAACTTATTTCATTCAGATACGAGTTTAATAATTCGTAATCCGTTGTAAGAGGTGCAAGGGAAAAGGCATCTCCTGAAAAAACTACAATTCCAATTCTGTCTTGTACTCTCCCTTCTATAAAACCCCTCGCAACGTCTTTTGCTGCTTCCAATCGGTTGGGTGTAAAATCCTCAATTTGCATGGATTGAGAAATGTCAATAGCCAACATGATTTCAATTCCTTCTGTCCATTGCTCAACTTTGTCATTTGTTTTTTGAGGGCGGGCAAGTGCAACCAAAATCAAAGTGATGACCAAGCTCAAAATAATTTCAGGCACTAGTCTGAAAAGGGTTTGAGCGGATGCTCTAAGATCACTTTTCACCAATGCAACCGGCAACTTTTGGTTAAAGAAATAGCGAAAGAGCCAGCGGGCTGTAAATAACAGGGGCACAAGAAATATGCAAAACAGAAAAACTGGGTTGTCCCACGTGAATCCCTTTAAAATGAATGGTGCAAACCAGTTCAGTGAATACCACGGATCTATTACACTATCCATTTTTAGTCTGCTCAAGTTTAAGTTGAAACTGTTGCTCGCAATAGGTACGCAGACTTTCAAAGGATTGGTCTGACGGTGATCTTATACCACCGTAAACGACTCGATCAATGGTATGAAGGGCATTACCTAGTTGCTCATTTTTTTCCTGATTCAGTATTTCTTTTGAAGTAAGTTTTGAGTAGGGCGTTTGAACGAGGTTTTCCATATAGTATTTCCAAAGCACTAGCGCTGTCTCAACCTTCATTGTTGAAAAATCGGATTGTAAACCAGAAATAATTTCATTGAATTGTGTGATAAAATTTTGATGATTGCGATTGAGTTTTCTTAACTGGAAATATTTTCTGACACGTTTTCCAAAGATCAGAAAGCCGGCTATCGTCAAAACGAGTAGTACACCGAAAATAATAAGTGCTACAGGATAATTGAACAACCACTTAACATTAAGGTAATTGGTGTTTGCCCTTAAAGGAAGGTCTTTTGCAGCAACAGAATCGGGTACATTCTTCACAAGTTGGTTAAGAATTACTTCATCCTGATTGGAAAAAATAGCTGTGCAATCTTTTTTGTTCACAACAAAAACAGGAAGTTTTAGTCGTTGAATACTATCGATCTCATAAGTAGCAAGTAAATACACGACACTATCATAGCTTAGCCCATTGGTGGTTTGGGTAGTAAAAAAAAATTTCTTTTGAAATTCAAACGGAGCCAACGAATACGTTGAATCAGGAAAGATAACGGTGAGTTTCTTAGGATACCTGGCTGTAAGGCTAAACGGGATTTCTTCTCCTATTTTTACACT
>JAYVBN010000453.1:0-6835 GCA_043750455.1 Bacteroidia bacterium
TCCCAATCGAATTGTAAATGTTCCTCTATTTAATAGCGACTCCGCCTACTTCTTTGTGGAACAGCAAGTAAAATTTGGTCCACGGGTACCCAATTCAAAAGCACATCAGATTGCTGGAGACTACTTCGTTAGTCAATTTAAAAAGTATGGAGCTGTTGTAACTGAACAAAAATTCGAAGCCGTTTCTTTTGATGGCCAGCATCTCGCACTTAGAAACATTATTGCAAGCTTTAATCCAGATCAGCAAAAAAGAATTTTACTAGCAGCCCATTGGGATACCCGGCCATTTGCCGATAAAGATGAAATTAAACCCGATGCTCCGTTTGATGGCGCAGATGATGGCGCCAGTGGTGTAGGTGTGTTAATAGAAGTTGCCCGTTTATTAAGTCAGCAACCAACGAGCGTAGGAGTAGATATTATTTTATTTGACGGAGAAGACTGGGGTGAGAAAGACTCCATGCAAAATCAGGTTGACCTTCCGGAAGGATTGCAATCATGGTGGTGCCTGGGCTCACAGTATTGGTCAAAAAATAAACACAAGAAAAACTATTCTGCTTACTATGGAATCCTATTGGATATGGTGGGGTCAAAGCGCGCTCATTTCTATCGCGAAGGTTTGTCTCTGGAGTTTGCTCCATCCGTTGTTGAAAAGGTTTGGAACACCGCTGCAAGATTAGGCTATTCCGACTACTTCGTAAAGCAAAATACTGGTGAAATAACGGACGACCACCAATTTATAAACCGGGTTGCGAACATCCCCATGATTGACATTGTTCACTATCACCCAGTGCTAGGATACTTTGGAGATTATCACCACACCCAAAAAGACAACCTCGATCTTATCAGTAAAGAAACGCTTCAGGCGGTAGGGGCAACAGTTACAAATGTTATCTATTATGAAGAGTAAAAGTTAATCTGCTATTAACTTCTCAAGGTAAATTCCATAACCACTTTTTTCTAGGGGCTTGGCAAGGGAAAGTAGTTGTTCTTTGTTGATGAATTTCCTTCGGTAGGCAATTTCTTCGATGCATCCTATCTTCAGTCCTTGTCGTTGTTCAATCACTTGAACAAAATTTCCGGCTTGCATTAGTGAATCAAAGGTGCCGGTATCCAGCCAGGCCGTTCCACGGCTCATGATTCCTACTTTAAGCTTTCCTTTCTGTAAATAGACTTTATTGACATCCGTTATTTCAAGTTCTCCTCGGGGACTTGGTTTAATTGACTTGGCTATAGAAACAACCTCGTTGTCATAAAAGTATAATCCCGGTACCGCATAATTAGACTTTGGATTTTTAGGCTTCTCCTCAATCGAAATTGCTTTTTGATCCTTATCAAATTCAACCACACCATAACGCTCCGGGTCATTGACATGATAAGCAAAGATGACTCCACCATCCGGATCTGTGTTGTCCTGTAACAAGTTGATTAATCCTGATCCATAAAAAACATTGTCACCTAAAACCAGGGCTACTTTGTCCTTGCCAATAAATTTTTCTCCAATAATAAATGCTTTCGCAAGTCCATCCGGTTCTGGTTGTACTTCATATGAAAACTTACATCCCAATTGTGTGCCATCGCCAAGCAATTTTTGGAAATGAGGAAGATCGTGTGGAGTAGAAATAATAAGAACTTCTCTTATACCTGACATCATCAAAACCGACAATGGGTAATAAATCATGGGCTTGTCATACAGCGGCATCAACTGCTTACTCATTACCAAAGTAAGCGGATGCAACCGCGTGCCTGAACCCCCAGCAAGAATAATTCCTTTCATCGTTTATCGATTTTGATACATTCCAGAATAATAATCTTTATAGGCACCTGACGTAACGTGATTGAGCCAATCTCTATTTGACAAATACCAATCCACCGTCTTCTCTAACCCTGTTTCAAAATCGACCGAGGGAGACCATCCAAGATTTTTTTGAAGCTTTGATGAATCAATGGCATAGCGTAAATCATGGCCTGCCCTGTCTTTTACGTAGGTGATTAGTTTTGCTGAAGTTCCATCTGCCCTTTTTAGTTTGCCATCCATAATTTTGCACAAGACATGGATAAGGTCAATATTCTTCCATTCGTTATTGCCTCCTATGTTGTAAACTTCTCCAATATTTCCTTTGTGGAAAATCGCATCAATTGCTGTGGCGTGATCTTCCACATAAAGCCAGTCCCTGATGTTCTCTCCTTTGCCATAAACTGGCAATGGTTTTTCATTTAAAATATTGTTGATCATCAATGGAATTAACTTTTCAGGAAAGTGATTCTTACCGTAGTTATTTGAGCATCGGCTAATAAGCGTTGGTAATTTAAAACTGTTTTGATAAGCACTTACAAAATGATCGGCTGCCGCTTTTGAAGCAGAGTACGGGGATCGAGGATCGATAGAAGTTTTTTCTGTGAAGAAATCACCATGCTCCGCAGAACCATACACTTCATCCGTTGAGATCTGGTAAAATCGTTTCCCCTCAAAATTTCCGCTCCACGATTTATAAGCAGCTTGAAGTAAGTTGAGTGTGCCGAGCACATTGGTGTTTACAAATTCTGCAGGATTTTCCAATGATCGATCTACATGTGATTCTGCTGCAAGGTGTATTACTCCATCCACTGCTTCCTCCTGAAAAAGTATATTCAGGAAATTAATATCTACTATATCTCCCTTTATAAATCTATAATTTGGGTACGATTCAACGTCACGAAGGTTTTCCAGGTTGGCTGCATAAGTAAGTTTATCCAGGTTTAATATTGAATACTCAGGATATTTTTTTACAAAAAGTCTTACCACATGAGATCCTATGAACCCTGCTCCTCCCGTTATTAAAATCTTTCTTTTCATGCGCCTCCTCTATTTTTTAAATCCAGAAAAATCTTTGTGATCTTTTTTGTAAAGCTCATCCTTGGATAAGGACTTAAAATAATCATATGTAATTTTTAATCCTTCGGCACGCGACACCTTGGGCTGCCAACCCAAAATTGATTTAGCCTTGGTGATATCCGGCTGTCGCTGTTTAGGGTCATCCTTGGGAAGTGGTTGGAATATTATTTTCTGATTTGTACCCGTGAGCTTAATGATCTCTTTTCCGAAATCAAGAATCGAAATCTCATCAGGATTTCCAATGTTGACCGGTGAAGGATAATCCGACATTAGCAATTTGTAAATGCCATCAACTAAATCATCAACATAGCAAAATGATCGTGTCTGTGAACCATCTCCAAAGACAGTTAGGTCTTCGCCTCGCAGGGCTTGCCCAATCATAGCTGGCAACACCCTTCCATCATTAAGTCGCATGCGAGGGCCATACGTGTTAAAAATTCTGATAATACGGGTCTCTACTCCGTGGTAAGTATGATAGGCCATTGTAATGGCTTCCTGGAAACGCTTTGCCTCATCATAAACTCCACGCGGGCCTATGGGATTTACGTTTCCATAATACTCCTCTGTCTGAGGATGAACCAACGGATCGCCATAAACTTCGGAAGTAGATGCAACTAATATCCTCGCGTTTTTTGACTTCGCAAGACCTAACAGGTTGTGTGTTCCTAATGAACTCACCTTTAATGTTTGTATCGGTATTTTCAGATAATCGATTGGGCTTGCCGGTGAAGCAAAGTGAAGTATGTAATGAAGGTCACCCGGCACATGAACAAACTTGGAAACATCGTGATGATAAAATTCAAAATCAGGGTGCTTGAAAAGGCGCTCAATATTTTTCAGGTCACCTGTAATTAAGTTGTCCATTGCGATGACACTGAACCCCTCTTTGATAAATCGGTCACACAAGTGAGAACCTAAAAAGCCTGCTCCACCTGTAATCAATATTCTTTTCTTAGCCATAAATTGTTTTTCTTCCGATGCTATAATAGGTGTAACCAAGTTCCTTTAAAGATTGAGTATCATAAAGATTGCGACCATCAAAAATTACTTTACTTTTCATTATCTGAGATAGTTTTTCAAAGTCTGGTGTTCTAAACTCTGGCCATTCTGTAGCTATAAATATGGCATCTGCTCCTTGCGCGGCTTCATAAGGTGTTTCACAATATTGAATTTTAGAACCTAAAATCGCTCTCACATTTTCCATGGATTCAGGATCATGTGCTTTAATTATTGCTCCAGCCTTAAGAAGTTCATCAATATTATACAATGCTGGTGCTTCACGAATATCATCGGTATGAGGCTTAAATGATAAACCCCAAACAGCAAAGACCTTTCCCTTTAAATCATTTTTGAAATGACTTTTAATACTTGGGATTAACTTGGTCTTCTGATAATCGTTTACATCCATTACTGCTTGCAGAATTTTGAAGTCATACTTCGAATCCTCTGAAGACTTGGCCAAAGCTTGAACATCTTTGGGAAAACAACTTCCTCCATACCCAATACCTGGAAATAAAAAACGCTTTCCAATTCTACTATCCGTTCCAATTCCTTTGCGGACTGAATCTACATCAGCCCCAAGCAACTCGCACAGATTTGCAATTTCATTCATGAAAGAAATTTTAGTAGCTAAAAAAGAATTGGCTGCATATTTCGTCAACTCAGCTGAACGCTCATCCATAAAAATTATTGGATTCCCCTGACGTACAAAAGGAGAATACAATGTCTCTAATATTTTTTTTGCGTTTACTGATTCTGTGCCAATCACCACTCGATCTGGTTTCATGAAATCTTCAACGGCCATTCCTTCTCTTAAAAACTCAGGATTTGAGACTACATCAAAATCAACTTTTGCATTTGCCCGGATTCTCTTCGATACCTTTTCAGCTGTTCCGACAGGTACAGTACTTTTATCGATTATTACAGTGTACTCCTTTAACAGTGGGCCAAGGTCATCGGCTACTTTGAGAATGTATTTTAGATCAGCAGAGCCATCTTCACCAGGTGGTGTTGGCAATGCCAGAAAAATGATTTTAGCACCTTCAATGCCTTCCTTCAAATTAGTGGTAAAGGTGAGTCTCTTTTGCTTCAAGTTTCTTTCGAACAAGATTTCAAGACCAGGCTCATAAATAGTAATCTTTCCAGAAGAGAGACTATTGACCTTTTTTTCGTCAATGTCAACGCAGGTTACCGTATTTCCTGTCTCCGCAAAACATGTTCCTGTAACCAGACCTACATAACCCGTTCCTACAACAGCTATCTTCATTTTAAAAATTGGCTTTTGAACGGCAAAAGTAAGGTTTTAAACCTTATCACATAAAATATAGTACCCCAAACTAACATTCGTTTGCTTGATGGATTAAAATGCCGTAATCTTGCATTCCAATTTAATGATTTATGGTATCAACATCGGTAGAGCAAACAGGGATAAGCTTTGAGGAAACGGAAAATCAAAAGATGATTGCCGAGATGATTCAAGACTTTGGATCAGTTGAAATCAAGCCAAAGATGATGGAGTGGGATGAAAGCCAGGAATTCCCGATTGCCTTGTTCAAAAAAATGGGCGTCTTAGGACTCATGGGCGTTTTGGTTCCACAGGAGTATGGTGGTGCCGGATTCGGATATCCGGAATATGTAACGGTTATTTCTGAAGTCTCTAAAATAGATGGATCAATAGGGCTAAGCGTAGCGGCTCACAACTCACTTTGCACCGGTCACATACTTCAATTTGCAAGTGAAGAACAAAAGCTGAAATACCTTCCTAAGTTAGCAACAGCTGAATGGATTGGAGCTTGGGGGCTCACTGAACCAAACACGGGTTCAGATGCAGGAAACATGAGAACAGTCGCCATCAAAGACGGTGATTATTATGTCATCAATGGAGCTAAAAATTTCATAACCCACGGAAGATCTGGCAACGTGGCCGTTGTAATTGTAAGGACTGGAGAAGTTGGTGATTCGCACGGCATGACCTCTTTCATTATTGAAAAGGGTACCCCTGGTTTTTCATCGGGAAAAAAAGAGAATAAATTAGGCATGAGAGCCTCCGAGACTGCCGAGTTGATTTTTACAGATTGCAGGGTGCATAAAAGCCAAATCATAGGCAAAGAAGGAGAGGGATTTATCCAATCTCTAAAAGTATTGGATGGAGGAAGGATTTCAATTGCAGCCTTAAGCTTGGGTATCGCACAAGGTGCTTTTGATGCTGCCTTAGCCTATTCAAAAGAAAGACATCAATTTAATAAGCCTATTTCGAGTTTCCAGGGCATTTCATTTAAATTGGCTGATATGGCTACCAAAATTGAAGCGGCAAAACTGCTAACGTTTAGGGCGGCTGATCTGAAAAACAAAGGTCAAAACGTAAACATCGAATCTGCAATGGCCAAACTTTACGCCTCTGAAATTGCCGTAGAAGTCGCCAATGATGGGGTCCAAATCTTTGGAGGATATGGCTATACAAAAGATTTCCCGGCCGAAAAGTATTACAGAGACGCCAAACTTTGCACGATTGGTGAAGGCACTTCAGAAATACAAAAACTAGTTATTTCCAGGGCTCTTTTGAAGTAGTCTTGCATATTTGAATCAAATAACCATATATTTGCAGCCCTAAAGAATAAATAGCATGCTGATCATCAACATCAAAGAAAACGAGTCAATTGACAAAGCCCTTAAGCGCTTCAAGAAAAAATTTGAAAAAACTGGCGTTTTGAAGCAATTGCGTTCCCGAACCTCTTTTACCAAGCCATCCGTAAGGCGCAGAACTGAGATGATTAAAGCTGCTTATATTGAAAAGAAATTCTTGACTGAGAATTCTTAGTTTCTAAATATACATTCCTTACAAATAACCCCTTTGGTTCTTTACCGAAGGGGTTATTTTTTTTATATTGCTTCTACACGTGGGGCAGTGAAGTAATGATTGATTCCTTTCTCAAATATCTTCAATTCGAAAAACGATTTAGTTCC
>JAYVBN010000454.1:0-10547 GCA_043750455.1 Bacteroidia bacterium
TGATCAACAACACCGTTGGTAACGATAGTCACCGTCTCAAAGCCGCGATGGGGATGGGCGGGAAACCCAGGTACATGTTGGCCATGATACATTCTCCAACCTTCCTTGCTAGGCGAAAAATCTTGTCCAATGTTTCGACCTGCCAGAGAAGCTGCCGGCCCCATTTGGTCATTTCCTTTCGGATAAAAATCTTCATGATGCACACAGAATAGAAACGGATCTTGCGTTTGCCAGGGAAAGCCAAGAGGGTTGACGGATTTAATTGCCTTTGTCATGGTAGGGTTTATAATGTAGATCGTTAACCAAAAAGTGGATATAAAAGTTTAACTCGCTCTAATAATACTAATTCCTTCATTTGGATAGACGACATGCTGTAGAGATGAGTGTAGGACAGTTTTGCAATTTTGGGGCATGGCCAAGCGAAACGCAAGGCCACCGGGCTTTCCGTTCCAAGTCCGGCCACACACAAGCCCACACACTTCGGGCTTTCCTCTGCAATCCCTTGCCCGCTTATACACCATGAGCCGTCACTTGCAAAACTGTCATACACTCGTAGAGATTGTTTAAAACCCAACCATGTTTGAAATGTCAGTTCTAAATTGTAAAATAGAAAGTAGGTTGTATGAAACTCGGCTGCGGCAGAGCCGCTTCACATTTGTAGATAAAAGATTGGAGTCAGAAAAGGTGCAGCGCACCGAAATAGTTTACTTGCGAGAACGAAAATATCTCGGTGCGCTGCACCTTTATCACATACAGCCATCGGGACTACAAATATCAAGCGGCTCTGCCGCAATTATATTAGGATAAAGTTTAGACGATACGAATCAATGGTGGCTCAATTATATATCTCAATTTTTTTTGCCGCCTAAACCATGCAATTCTTAGTATGTACTGCCTCATCGGTAAACGAACAATAGAATTTTTGAATACACCTAAATAGCATAAATTAGAAACATGAAAAAAACTCTACTACTCATTCTTTTGTGGGCGATCGTAATCAATAGTTTATCCGCTCAAACCATTCCGCTACCAGAACATCCTAGGCCAGATTTTGAACGGTCGATGTGGCAAAATCTCAATGGTATATGGCGATTTGAGTTCGATTCACTCGATCTGGGTATATCAAAAAAATGGCCTGAAGGAAAAACTGATTTTACCCAAACCATCAACGTTCCTTTTCCGTGGGGCTCAATATTATCTGGTGTAAAAGACCAAGCAGACATTGCCTGGTATAAAAGAGAGATCACCATCAGTCCTGAATGGAAAAACAAAAGAACATTTCTTACGATTGGAGCCTCTGATTGGGAAACCGCAGTATGGCTGGATGGCGTATTCTTAGGAACTCATCAAGGCGGCTACACGCCTTTCTCATTTGAATTAACTGAGTATCTAAAATATGGACAATCACAAAAGTTAGTGGTGCGAGCTGATGATAAACGAAGAGACTTTACACTATATGGAAAACAAGGATACGGCAATGCACGCGGCATCTGGCAAACAGTGTATGTTGAAGCTAGAGGAAAAGATTATGTGGAAGCAATTCATTTTAGCCCTGATGTTGATCTATCAATGGCAACCGCTACTGTCTATCTTCCTGCAGAAGCGAAAGAGGATACAAAATTATCGGTTAACCTTAGAAATGCTGTGGCACCGATTGTCAAAGAGGTAATAATCCCGAAAGGAAAAGACAAACTTGTATTCTCAGTTGAAATTCCCCAGCCACATTTGTGGTCATTGAATGATCCCTATTTGTATGATGTTGAGGTGAAACTGGGCGATGATATTGTCAAAACATATTTTGGCATGCGAAAGATATCTGTTGTCAATCTTCCAGGAACAGAATTCCCATACATAGCCTTGAACAATGAACCTATTTATCTTCAGCTTACACTGGATCAATCGTATCATCCGCAAGGCTTCTATACTTTCCCTAGTGATGAATTCATGCGAAAAGAAATTGAACTTGCTAAGTCGATTGGCTTGAATGGTATTCGACCTCATATTAAAGCAGAGATACCGCGCAAATTATATTGGGCCGATAAGCTTGGTATTTTGGTCATGGCCGATCTACCCAATAGCTGGGGCGATCCTGACGCAAAAATGCAACAAGAAGCGGAAGGCACATTTCGAAATATGGTGAAGCGAGATTATAATCATCCTTCCATTTTCTCTTGGATTTTATTTAATGAAACCTGGGGATTACGTACGCATCGGGAAGAAAATGGAAAAAAGATAAGTACCTATTTACCGGAAACGCAGAAATGGGTTGCCTCCATGTATTATCTGGCCAAGTCATTAGACCCAACCCGACTGGTGGAGGACAATTCTATTTGTTGTGGTGCTGGTCACACCGAAACTGATATTAACTCATTCCACGATTATCTTCCGGGCTGGGCATGGGAAGATCACTTAAAAAAATTAACGGAAAGTTCCTTTGAAGGAAGCTCATTTCAATTTGAAAAGGGATTTACACAAGGAAAGCAACCTAAAATTAATTCAGAATGTGGAAACGTTTGGGGTTATGAAGGAAGTACAGGCGATGTAGACTGGAGTTGGGATTACCATCGAATGATGAATACGTTCCGAAAATATCCCGAGGTAGCTGGATGGCTTTACACCGAACACCACGATGTAATTAATGAGTGGAACGGATATTGGCGTTTTGACCGCTCCAATAAATTCACGGGACTAGAAGAAGTAATGCCCGGCATGAAACTCAATGACCTCCATTCGGCTATTTATCTTTCCGCTGGAAACGAGATTTGCAAAACCGTAAACGGTGGCGAACAAATAAAGGTACCGCTCTATCTCTCATCGATGACCAACACTGATTACGGGAAACAATTAAAACTTTCCTATCAATTAGTACTGACCAATTCAATTGGTGAAACTTCTTTGATTACAAAGGGAACCAGGCTTATTGATTATAAACCCTATGTACAAAGTGAGCTGGAGCCATTGAGTTTAGATATTCCAAACACAAGCGGCCTGGCAATACTTACTCTCTTGGTTGAGGATTTAAGTGGGAACATTTTACATCATAACTTCATACACCTCGAAGTATTGTCGGAAAGCAAACTTTTAAAAACAGAGATTATATCGGTTTCGCCTTCCAGTTTTACAAATTCACAGTGGAGTGCCAAGCAATGGAATGTATTGGACGGCTTGAAAGTATGCGGTGCAGGAAATGGATATTTTGAATACACTTTTAAATTAAATAATAACCTTGATTTGAAGGGTCTGAAGGAAGCCTACTTTCTCATCGAACTATCGGCCAAGCAGCTTTTTGTAAAAGACCGTGATCAAAAAGAAAAAACTGATGTTGACTTTATGCTTGGCGGGAAAGCCTCGCCAAGTGGAAATCCCAATTCGTATCCGATGACTGATGAGACTTTGTTTCCTTCAAAAGTTGTCATAACTATTAATGGAGAAACGGTAACTACAACTACTCTTCCAGATGACCCTGCCGACCATAGAGGTGTATTATCCTGGCACCATCAATTAAAAGATAAAAAATTAAGAGAGGCAGGCTCCTATGGATATCTGACTAAAGTTCCTATTTCTAACAAGATTCTGAAAAGTGCCCTGGAAAAAGGAGAACTAGTTGTTCAACTGAAATCATTAGGCGAGGGTGGAATAGCAGTGTATGGAAAATCATTTGGGCGCTATCCGCTTGATCCCTCCCTGGTGATGAAGATGAAATAACATAATGCAATAACACTTATTGTATCTTGCAAATTCTAATTTGAAAAAAAACTATGAGTACGAAATTGACGATTAATAATAACGGATCAATAAAAATAGAAGGAGACTTTGAAATTGTTGACACTACTGGTAAGTCGTATGGTTTGCAAGGACGCACGGTTGTTTCCCTATGTCGATGCGGTCGCTCTTCCAACAAACCTTTTTGCGATGGCTCTCACAAAAATGGTTTCGAACATGAGGCTATTGCTTTTGAATTGCCGCCACGCAAAGTCTGATCACTAAAAATTAGTACGTTTTGCAAGACATGATGAAAATCATATTCCTTGTTGAGGCTTAATCTTATCTTAGCACGATTTCTTTATAATTATTATGTCTACTCCATCACCCTTAGTGCCAGCGCAGGAAGAAACCGCACAAATTCTACAACGGTACCATGTAGCACAGGCTCACAACCTGGTGTATACCTACGAAGAACTGCGAGATTTGGGCATAACTCCTGAATTTTTATTGGCCTTGTTGGATGTGTTTGAAGATCAGAGTTCGTTTAACGCTAAAGCTTTCAACAGATTCACTCTTAAGGTAATTATTGATTACTTACGCAAAACGCATGCATACTATCTCAGCAAAAAACTGCTTGAGATTGAGCAAAGTATTCATTTACTGGTGAATGCCTATCCACGTGCACACCCAATGCTTTTGCTGTTGAACACTTTCTACTCAGACTACAAGAGTCACTTGATCAACCATATTGAGATGGAAGAGCGAGAACTGCTACCCTACATCATAAAATTAGAACAGGTTGCAGAAACAAATGGAACACTACTGCCTCCAACATTGTCTGTGGAGCAGTTTATCCATCACCATCATGATACCGAGAAAGATTTAGAAGAGGTGCGAATTGCTATGCTGAACTACTCACCTCCGGAAGAAAACCAAACACTCTATCGTATTCTGCTTTCACAACTACAAGTCTTTGAAAAAGATATGGCCATTCACGCGTTGATAGAAGATGAAGTGCTGTTACCTCGTGCGCTGGCATTAGAGAAAAAATTTGTTGCGCCTTAAATCGGAGCTGCTCTGGCAACCGAACACAACTGTTAACCAAGAAAAGGATTCGATAATCTTTCATCCGAAGAAAGTTTTCATGATTTGCAAGATGGTTATCTAACGCAGATTTCTGTAATTTTCGGGATGCAAAAAGCAGCTGCTCTTATTGTCATTCTTTTTTTCACACAGCTTCTTGCCTATGCCCAGCCGGGCTCTATTGATAGCCTTGAAAGAGTATTGAATTCTTCTCAAAATGATACAAGCAGGGTGCTCATCTTAAATGATTTGTCTTTTAAATATTTGGCCTATCAGCCAAAGCAGGCCAAACAATATGCCGAAGAGGCCTTAGCCCTTTCAAAGAACTTGCACTACCTGTACGGAGAAATTGTTGCGCTGAACAGGTTGGGTGAAAATGAGTTTCGACAAAGTAACTACGCCATTGCTGTAGACTATGTTACTCAGTCGCTAAAGTTGGCCGAACAACTCGCAGACTCAGCTTGCATGGCGATGGCGTATCGTGTGCTTGGAAACATCTACACCTTTGGCTTTAAACAATATGACGTTGCCCTTCAATATCAACTTAATGCGCTATACATATACGAGAAGAAAAAAGACAAACGAAACATGGCTTCTTTCTACGGTAACATCACCTGGATTTATGCCAGTCTAAACCAAAACCTGGAGGAAGCTCATCGGCTTGCCAACAAAGGTGTTCATCTGGCGGATTCGCTTGGCGACAACCAATTGTTGAGTTACAACTATAACTCTAAAGGGCTAATTTTTATGCAAGAAGGAAAACTGGACTCTGCACTAAAATACCTTGACTTATCCATTCGCGTGGCGAAAGAGATAAATGACAATGCGGTAATTGCCTATGATAAAAGTATTATGGGCAATGTATACCTGCTGCAACGTAATTTTAAAAAGGCGATTGAGCTCTTTGATGCCTCATCAATAGAAAGTCAGAAGATCAATCAACGGGAAGTACTCAAAGAATCGTATCAAGGTTTGGCCAAAGCTTATGATGGTTTAGGAAACTACCCTAAAGCATACAAGAACTATATTTTATATACTCAGTTAAAAGATTCGTTGGTGAATTGGGCAACCACTCAAAAAACATTGATTACCAAAATGAAGTTTGAAGAAGAAAAAAGAGATGAGAAAATTAACAAACTGGAGTTGGCCAATCGGCAAGCACAACAAGAGCAGATGGTTTTTGGCATTCTGGCCGCTGTCATTTTTATTTCGATGGTCAGTGTCCTTATATTGGTTGTACGCAACAATCGACAGCGAAAAGAAACAACCCGGTTATTAAAAGAAAAGAATACTGAAATAGCCGCACAAAATAAAAAGCTCCAGGAAGTCAATGATATCAAAGACAAATTTTTCTCCATCATTAGCCATGATTTGCGTAGTCCTCTGTCAAGTCTAAAGGGTTTGCTGGGTTTAGTGATCAGAAATGAAATATCAGAAAATGAATTTAAATCATTTGCCGCAAAGCTCCACCACCTCGTAGTCGGCACAAACGAAACTCTGGAAAATCTTTTGCAGTGGTCGCACTCGCAAATGGTTGGATGGACATACGCCCCAGCCATCATCAAGCTTCAGCCCTTAATAGAAAAATGCACGGTGCTGTTTTCAGAGGCTGCAAAAATAAAAAGTATAAAGCTGACCAATGAAGTAAGTGACACAGAATTGGTGTTTGCTGAGGTCAATCAAATTGAGTTGATTATTCGCAATCTCATTCATAATGCGCTCAAGTTTACCTCGGAAGGAGGATCGATACGCATTACAGCCAATCGCTCCACTGATTTTGTGGAAGTGTGTGTGGTCGATACAGGCATGGGCATGTCCAACGAACAGGTTTCACATCTATTTCAACAAACCGAAACACATACAACCCGTGGCACCCAAGGCGAGAGAGGTACTGGACTTGGATTACTTCTCTGTAAAGAAATGGTGAATAATAACGGTGGAAAGATTTCAGTCACCAGCGAGGTTGGGAAAGGAACCACGTTTCATGTTTTCTTAAAAACGAGCGGCACAATTAAGCTGTCACATTAATTTTAGATATTGCCAGGACATTCACAATGGCTTCCAATTATTGATTTTACTCGAAGTTAGTACTTGCTGAATCGACATTTATTAGCATAAAGAAATTTTATCGACAAGAACCTGATTAAAAGTAACCATGGCAGCCCGTGAAAGATCGTATCCAACCAATCCATAGTTTGCATACCAACTGAACCTCCCCATATCCATTTAAATTTCCCCCAGATGTGTGGCTCTGGAAAGAATGGAGCAAGCCCAAGGGTTAGGCAAAAAATGAGAATAAACTTCCAGTCACTCAGAATCTTCATATTAAACTATTTTCGTGGAGCATACGTAATCCGCTGTCTTAATTTTTGTGCTCGATTTTGTTGCGTCACTTTTTTTTAGCTTTTCCAAGCCTCCAACAAAGGTCGTCTAGATTATGGCAAATAATGGTGACTAAAATCACAGACGGAAATTAATTTTTCAGGCTAATGGTTGGCAGTTAACTTCGCAGAAGAGTACCTGCTCACAGTTTATCTACAACAACTACTATACATGTAACAATGGCAATGCATGTCAAACACACGAGAACCAGCTTGATCCAACGTGGCAGATTTTTTATTTGGCTTCGTAAACTTTGTTTCCTTTTGTAAGCCAAACTCCCCACGTTTTACTAAAGGGATGTATGTCTTCAGTGGATTGATCAGCGCTATCAACAATAGGCCTACCCTGATTCACCCATTCAAATATTCCACCATATAGGTTTGAAACGTCTGAAAATCCTGCGTCTATCAATTTTTCGGCAATTTTTTCACTGCGATATCCAACAGAACAATAGACGATGATCTTTTCATCCTTTTTGAATTGCATAAGTTTTTGTAAATCGAAATCCTTATATCCAACATAAGTGGCATTGGCGATATGGCTTACCTGGTATTCTTCTTTTTCACGGGCATCTAGCAGTATGATGTTTTTTGTCGGGTTAAGCTCATTAACGGATACTTCCGGAACTGAATGTGAAAGTAGCGTTTTAAGAACAACGCTATAAGTACCGCTCTGCACTTGTGCTGTAGCTACAAAAAAGCAAAGCATACAACCCGAAATTAAAAGTGCTCTTACTCTTCTCATTAATCCTAGGAAATCAACTTAGTTTTTTCCTTAACAAAGATTGGCATAATAGTAGAGTAATTTATGGAACTTCAGCCAAAAAGCTGAAATGTGGATACATTAAAAATGTGGTGCGAGCTCAACTGTAGCGTTTCCTACTTTTTTCAGGTATTCTAGATTGGCCAGATTGTATTTTATTATTCAAGAGATCGCACTTAATCCTTGCTCCCAATTTATTTTCTTACATTCATCTAACCTCATCTTCCGGGCTATGAAATGTCCGGTTAATATCAGACTTCTGATTTTTACTGCTCCGTAAATGATCAAAATAATTTGAGGCTGGCGGAAAATTTAAGGCCACCATGGCTGGTATAGACTGAAGAGAAATTAGACTCTTATTTTTTGTTGGGCTCAACTTCTTCAAATACAACCGCTTTTGACTGATTCATCTTTTCAGAATTTGCCGGGACTACACATCCACCTGAACCACAGCAGCCGGTATTGGTCACCGCCTGATACAGGAAGAAAAAGGCGATAAGTCCGGACAACGTATCATGCAGTTGAACGGCCTGAACCGCTACAAAAATACCCAGGCCCAACCGCAACCAGCGCATGAAGTGCCAGTTAGTGAAAAGCATCTGCCTCAGATTAATATAAGCGTTCATCTACGTGTTTGTTAATTGGTTTATTATTTTTTTGTAAGTCGATTGGAGTTACTTAAAAAAAGGAACAGACAGTTCTTTTTAAACTGCCTGCTAATTCTCATCCAACCACTATTTAGTTTGGCCACGCGCCAATGCCACCAGTAAGGTTATACACTTTGTAACCTTCTTTTGACAAGATGTTGCAAGCCTGTCCACTTCGGTTACCACTTCTGCAAAACAGAAAATACTCTTTGTTTTTATCCAGTTTCAAAAATTGATCTTTGAACGAAGCTGACATGAAATCAATATTCTTTGCGCCTTGAAGCGTTCCACCTCTGCACTCATCAGCCGTGCGTACATCAACTAACACAGCGTCTTGAGTAGATTTAAATTTTTCCTTGAACGATATCCCATCCAGGTTTTCGTATGCTTTGGTTGTTGAAAATATGTTGAACATAATTTTTTTGCTTAATTTTTATAATGATTTAGTTTAGTTCTCAGTGACAACTGGATTGCCAGCATTCACCCATTCATTTATGCTTCCGGAATAATTCTTCACGTTTTTAAATCCATGCTTTCTTAACAAGGAGTAACCGATCGCAGCTCGGTCCCCAGACTGGCAATGAATCACGACAGACTGATCCTTTTTAATCTTATCCAGATTTTTTTCCAGGGTTCCGATAAACACATTTTCTGTTCCTTTGATGTGGCCTGCCTTATATTCAGCTGCACCTCTCAAATCAACAATCTGAGTATGATTTGTTTTTTGTATTTCCTTGAACTCATCCAGTGAAATGACATTGCTCTTCTCCAGCTTATTGCCCAGGTCCATCCAGATCATCACATCTGGTATATAGCCATAGATGTTATCCAGTCCGATGCGCATGAGTTTACGCACAAGGTCATCGTGCTTTGATTCGTCAGCCACCAAAATGAATGGCTCATCATATGTTAAGAACCAACCCATCCAGGTAGCAAAAGCATTGTTGCCCTGAATATTAATAGAGCCAGGAATGAATCCTTCCGCAAACTCAGTTTTCAACCGCGTATCAATTATTTTGATACCCTTCCCCATTGCAGCTTTGAAACTTTCTCTAGAGAGTTTGTTCAGCTTAGGCACTTCCGTGAGAAGAGGACGATCCACTTTGTTTAGCTTCTTCATCATCGCGAAGTACTTAGGTGGCTCCGGCTGGTCTTCCAATAAATATTTTACAAAACCCGGCTCGTCATTTTCATATTGCAAAGCCCAGTTTCTTACTTTCTCGTATCCAACGGTTGTGCTGGGCACAGCACCCAAAGCTTTACCACAGGCAGATCCGGCACCATGTCCAGGCCATACTTGAATGTAATCAGCCAGGTCATTGAATTTCCTGATGGAGTTGTACATTTCTTTTGCGCCTGCCTCTTTGGTACCGGCAAAACCTGCTGCCTTCTCCAATAAATCAGGACGACCAATATCTCCCACGAAAACAAAGTCTCCTGTAAAAATCATGACAGGCTTATCGCTTGCGGGAGTATCGGTTAACAAAAAGCTAATACTCTCAGGTGTGTGACCGGGCGTATGCAACACTTCAAACTTCAGGTTGCCTACTTTAATGATATCGCCATGCTTTACACCTTCATGCTTAAATTCATATTGCCATCCTTCACCCCCTTCATCAGATAAGTAAAGTTTACCACCCGTCAAGGCGGCCAACTCTCTTGCACCGGAAAGAAAATCAGCATGGATATGCGTTTCCGCAATGTGCGTGATCTTCATATTGTTTTGTTTGGCTATTTCGAGGTAGGTATCGACATCTCTTTTAGGATCGATAACCATCGCTACACCTGCTTTTTGACAGCCAATGAAGTAACTGGCTTGGGCCAGGCTTTTGTCATAAACGTGTTGGAAAAACATATTCTTACTTTTTTAATTTTTATTGATTGATTTTAGAATTTGAATCCGGGCACAAAGTTCCGTTTTTCAGTCTTCAGCGTCAGTGACGCATGTCACACAAGCCTAAATTTCTA